>JAFAAT010000091.1 GCA_023426425.1 Bacteroidota bacterium
CCCCTGCCCACTGTCTCCTGTCCCCTGCCTACTGACTACTGTCTCCTGCCTACTGACTACTGCTCCCTGCCCAACTATAACTTCCTTTTATCACCTCATCCCCCCGAAATCCGTTAAATTGCAGGGAAGGTGTGCTTTCTGCCCACTACCTGTAAATTGCTGCTGAATGAACAACTACGACTGGCTCATATCCCGGCTCGACGCTTTTATACGAAAATATTACGCTAATCAGCTCCTCCGCGGCTCCCTGATCCTGCTATCCTGCGTACTCTTCTACATTCTCACTGTCTCCGTCAGCGAGTACTACCTCTACCTGCCCGCCTGGCTGCGCACAACCCTCGTGTCTTCTTTCGTCATCTTCGGACTCTTTGCACTTGCGGTCTGGGTTATCAGACCGCTCTTCAAAATGGCCCGCCTCGGCAAGGTCATCTCCCACGAACAGGCAGCCATCATCGTAGGTCAGCACTTTCCCGAGATCAGCGACAAACTACTCAACATCCTTCAGCTCAAAAAACAATCCGACGCTTCCTCCAGCCGCGAACTCATACAGGCCAGCATCGACCAGAAAGCCAGTCAGCTGTCAATTATACCCATCACCACCGCAGTAGATCTGAAAAAAAACAAACGCTACCTTCCCTACCTGCTTCCGCTCATGCTGATAGGCATCATCATCATGATTTTTTCTCCAAGCATCTTTATTGACGCCTCGGAACGACTGCTTCACCCCACAAAGACATTCCAAAAACCTGCACCCTTTCGCTTCATCATCCATACCCAGCCACTAAAGGCCATCAGGAATACCGACTTCAAACTTCAGGTAAAACTCGAAGGCACAGCACTCCCGAATGCTATGTCCCTCGAAACAAACGCCGAAAGCCTGCCTATGGAAGTCCTCGACCGGAACACTTTCCAGTACACGTTTAGGAATGTCACCGATGACGTAGAGTTTCGCCTCCTCGCAGCCGGCTACTTCTCTGAGCCCTACAAGCTCACAGTCGCCCAGAAGCCAGTCCTTAAAGCCTTCAAGGTTCAACTCGACTACCCTGCCTACATCGGCAAACCAGACGAAACCCGCACCAGCCTCGGCGACTTGGTCATCCCTGCCGGAACCTCAGTCAAGTGGCAGCTTTCCGCAGAGCATACCGACCAGGCACATTTCAATCTGGGCAATGGTACTGAAGTGCGCATGCCCAAATCTTCAAAGTTCTTTACGCACTCCGCCAGGTTCATTAGAGACACCAACTATTCCATTGTCCTCAAAAACCTGGAATCCAACATCGCAGAGCGCTACACCTATAGTGTCCAGGTCATCGCAGACCAATACCCTGTCATCCAGCTACAGGAGTTCCGCGACACTCTCACTGGAAAACAAATCCTCCTCACCGGCACTGCCGGCGACGACTATGGCATCTCGCGTGTCCTCTTCCACTTCCAGGTATCTGATGCACAGAATAACCAGCTTCTCTCTAAATCAGTTCCCCTCAAAGGAAACACAGGTGTACTTAGCAACTTCCAGCACTACTTCGACATCGACAAACTCGGTCTCCAGCAGGGCCAGAAACTTAGCTACTTCATCGAAGCCTGGGATAATGACGGTGTCAATGGCAGCAAAGCTTCACGAAGCGAGGTTATGATGTATCACATGTACAATGCTGAACAACTGGACTCAGTCATCAACGCCAACGCCGAACAGATCAACTCCGGACTCAGCAACAGCTCCCAGCAAACTAAAAAAATGCAGCAGGAACTGCGCGACATGCAGAGCAAAATGCTCCAGAGCGATAAAATGGACTGGGAACAACAACAGTCCCTCCGTGAGCTTGCCAATCGCCAGGAACAAATGGCTCAAAACCTGGAGCAGATTAAGAAGCGTTTCGAAGAACAGATTCAGCAAAGCAAACAGAAGGAATACAGCGAAGACGTAAAGGAGAAACAGGAAGAACTTAAAAAACAGATGGACAACCTGCTCAACGAAGAGCTAAAGGAACAGATGAAAAAACTCCAGGAGCTCATGGCGAAACTCAATAAGGAGAACGCCTTCCAGACCATGAAACAGCTCGAGCAGGAGAACAAACTCTTTAATATGGATCTCGAGCGCATGAAGGAGCTGATGAAGAAGCTTGAAATGCAGATGCGCATGGAAGATCTGGCCAACAAGATGGAAGATCTTGCAGAGAAACAATTAGAGCTAAAGCAGGAAACCGATCACAACCGCAAAGACAATCAGACCCTTAGCAGAGAACAGCAAAACCTGAAAAATGAGCTTGAGAAAACTTTGAAAGAAGACATGAAGGACCTCAATGAGCTGAATAAGGATATGCAGCAAAAACAGGACCTTAGCGATGCGAAGGAAGACGCTGACGATGCCAAAGAGAATATGGAGGATAGCCAGCAGCAACTCGACCAGCAGCAAAACTCCAAAGCCAGCGAATCCCAGAAGAAAGCAGCAGAAAACCTTCAGCAAATGGCTAACTCAATGCGCCAGAAAGCAGGGGGAATGAGTATGCAGCAGATAGAAATGGATATTCGTGCCGTTCGCCAGATACTCACAAACCTCATGCGCCTTTCTTTCGACCAGGAAAAGCTCATGGAAAGCGTAGGTGTTACCGCTCCTTCCAGCCAGGCCTATCTCTCCAATCAGAAGGAACAGACTCGCCTCCACCACAACTCTCAGATGATCCGTGATAGTCTCTTTGTCCTCAGCAAAAGACTCTTTAAGCTCGCAGCCGCAGTTAATAAAGAAACGACCGAGCTGGAAAACAACATGCAATATGCAAAGGAGGCAATCGAAGCACGTAGGGTAGGGGACGCAGTCACCCGCCAGCAGTTCGTCATGACCCGCACAAATAACCTCGCGCTCATGCTCAACGAAATGCTCTCTAATCTCATGCAGATGCAAAGCCAGGCAATGAAACAGGGTCAGCAGCAGGGTAGTTGCGAAAACCCCGGCGGTGCCACTCCAAAACCCGGAGCAGGTCAGAAACTCAGTGATATGATCACTAAGCAGAAACAGCTCGGCGACGCAATGCAACAGATGCAGGATGCCCTTCAAAAGCGCCAGGGTAACAAAGGTGAAGATGGTAAGAGCCCCCAGGAGCAAGGTCGGGAAAACGGTGGCGAATATGGCAATGCAGAACAACTCGCACGCATGGCCCAGCAACAGGCAGCCATCAGAAAGCAGCTCCAGGAATTACAAAGCCTCCTCAACAGTAAAGGAATGGGCAACGCCAAAGAGCTCCGTGAGCTTCAGCAGAAGATGGATCGCACTGAAACTGATCTGGTCAACCGCCGCCTCAGTAGTGAACTGTTACTTCGCCAAAAGGAAATCATGACGCGTCTGCTCGAAACCGAAAAGGCCATCCGCGAACAGGAACAGGATGACAAACGCTCCTCCCGCAATCCTGACGACATCGCAAGACCCATACCGGCAGAGTTACAGAAACAGCTTAAGGAACGTCAGAATCTCCTGGAGATTTACAAAACAGTGCCTGCTCAGCTCAAACCCTACTACCGCTCAATGGTGGAACAGTATTATCGCACAATCGGAAAAGGAGCAACTAATTGATGATGAAACTCCGAAAAACAACTTCGTAACTAGGGTGGATTAGTCATCTTGCCCGAAACATCTCCCGGATGGAAAGCATTTCCGGAAGATTAAGGTAAGATAAAGGCGCTATGAAGGCGTTATGAAGGCGCTATGAAGGCGTGTAAATACCGAGAATGATTTTTGAGACGGTGTTTGTCTGCAAACCTTTCTGAAACCTCCCGGAGTGCCATCCGGGCCTAATCCTCGGAATACTCAGCTTATGTTGGCCTGCATTTTGTGCCTATGAGAATTGAACAGATGTGTTCCAGCATGAATTTTCATATTTGACAGCATGAAAATTTATAGTTAACTTTCATATCAAATCGTTCTTTAAACATAAAAAACTGTTTGCCTATGTTATTCTCAAGAACTTACCGGTACAAATCGTCTATGCCGATAGATGATATCAAAACCAAGCTGCTTGGCAAGCACGTGAAAGTACACAATATGGACTTTGAGGTCTTCGAAAAAGACCGCATGCTCCGTATTATACCTCACGCCGAACAGGAAACTACCATCAGAACTTTGCCAATCACTCACGTCGAACTGAAAGGTAAAGGCAATCAGACTCAGGTTGTTATCAGCTCCAAAATGCGCAAGATCGACTCAGGCGGACCTCTCCTGATTGTCATCTTTTGCATGTTCATGCTTATAGCAGCAGTCATGTTCTACGTCATCGGTCGTGACGAGTACCTCTCATTCACCTATACACTACTCGGCATCAGTCTCGCCATCTTCATAGTGTTCTGGGTACGTATGGAAGCAGGGTACTTCGACTACATTAGAAAGATCAGAGACTACATAAAAACGCAAAGCGCAGCCTAAGGTTGCGCTTTGTCTTTATCTCGCCAAACGGCGCCGCAATGGGCCGTAAAGCCCTTTAATTGATATATTGCTTTAGCGAATCCAGTGGCGTGCTGCCATAAAACATCTTTAGCAGCTTCCCTTCCTTGTCATATATATTCAGCTGAGGTAATGTAACATACTGGAACGTCTTATCTATATACCCCGAACTATCAAGAGCTATATCAATACCTTTGAAATCCTTCATCCTGGTATTATTTATAAAATATTCCAGGTACGGCCCCATCCCGGGCGCTGCAACAAACACCAGTCTGCTTTTATTGAACAGGGAAAAATTGTTCTTGAACAATATTGCCTGCTCCTCACAATGTTCACACGTCGGATTAAATAGCATCAACAACAGATTACCTTCCGGCTTCAAATCTTCGTTCACTAAATAGCGCTTATCATAAGTATAAAACTTCACAGGAGGCAAGGGTGCTCCCGGTTTCGCATATTCACTGCTTCCGGTTGCTATCAATGCCTTGTCATCCCGCTGCTCGTGGTGGTTATGTTGTGCCCTTCCAACAGTCACAGAAACCAAAAGAACCGCTACAATCAATAATTTGCGTCGCATAGCTAGCTAAATTAGCAAAATCACCCCAAACACTTTGGTAATATTATGACACAAAGCGCCCACACTCCTCTCGCCGAAAGAATGCGCCCCAAATCCCTCGAAGATTTTGTAGGTCAGGAACATCTCGTCTGTAAAGGAAAGTTCATAGAGCAGATGGTCCGCAACCGGAAAGCCCACTCCATGATCTTCTGGGGACCTCCCGGAGTGGGCAAAACCACACTTGCCCAGATAATCGCCGGCGCACTCGATCTTCCGTTCTTCACACTCAGCGCCATAGACAGTGGTGTAAAAGAAGTTCGTGCAGTCATAAGCCAGGCAGCCACCGCTGGCCATGCCGTTCTTTTTATCGATGAAATTCACCGCTTCAACAAAGCCCAGCAGGACAGCCTTTTAGGTGCAGTAGAAAAAGGTGTAATTACACTCATCGGCGCCACCACCGAAAATCCTTCCTTCGAAGTCATCAGCGCCCTCCTCAGTCGCTGCCAGGTCTACACCCTTCAGCCGCTCACCGAAGACCATTTACGCAGCCTAGTCCATACCGCCATGGATAATGACGATTGGCTAAAGGCAAAGAACATTTCAATTAAAGAATGGGAAGCCCTCATCCAACTCAGTGGTGGTGACGCCCGCAGACTGCTCAACCTGCTCGAACTCGTAGTCTCTGCACTACCCAAAGATCAAAATGAAATCACCAATCAACTCGTCAGAGACATCGTTCAAAACCGCATGGCGCTCTACGACAAGACCGGTGAACAGCACTACGACATCATCTCTGCTTTCATCAAATCCATCCGCGGCAGCGATCCCAACGCAGCTGTCTATTGGCTCGCCCGCATGATCGAAGGCGGTGAAGATCCCAAGTTCATCGCCCGGCGATTAGTCATCCTCGCAAGTGAAGACATCGGCAACGCAAACCCCAACGCTCTCCTCCTCGCCACCACTACCTTTCAGGCAGTCACCATGGTCGGATGGCCAGAGAGTAGAATCATCCTCTCTCAATGTGTCACCTACCTGGCATCATCCCCAAAGAGCAACGCCAGCTACATGGCCATCAATAATGCACAATCACTTGTCAGAAAAACCGGCGATCTCTCCGTTCCGCTCCACATCCGCAACGCACCCACTGGTCTCATGAAAGGCCTCGACTATGGCAAAGGCTACAAATATGCCCACGACTTCCCCGGCAATTTCATCGACCAGGAATTCCTACCTGATCAAATCAGCGGCACAAGACTCTACGATCCCGGCAACAATGCATCCGAAGCACGAATAAGAGAATACCTCAGAAACTGCTGGAAGGAAAAATATAATTATTGAGTGCTCTTACTCCCGATGCCTGAGCCTTCTGAGTTACTTCAATCTGACCATAGTCGTTCTGGTCCATATAGTCGCTCTCGTCCCCCGTCCCACTCGTCCCCCTCGTCGCTGGTCCCACCCGTCCCTCTGGTCCCACTAGCTTTCGCTCTAGCCTTCGCCTTGTCCCTCTCGTCCCCCGTCGCTCTTGTCACACTCGTCTCACTCGTCC
>JAFAAT010000103.1 GCA_023426425.1 Bacteroidota bacterium
CCAATGGCGTGGGGAGTGCCAGCAGCTCGACTACAGCCAGTGCCGACGCGGTAGATTATTCACTAGTTGCTCAGGACTTTCAACCCTTGGGCACAAGTCCCCTACCCACCTATTCTTTGCCTTCGTCAGGGACCATCAACAGCGTTGCAACAAGCGGGCTCACATTCCAACTCGCTGCCTACTCGGCCAACAACTCGCTGCAAATCGCTGCTCAGAACGGTTCCGGTACCCTAACGCTAACTACACCGGTAGCTGCAGGCGAAATCTACCTGCTTGGACTAACAGGAAGTGGTGCAGGCACAGCTGACGTGCTTGTCACTTTCACAGATAATACTACAGAAAGTTTTACCGGCATTGCATTCCCTGATTGGTACAATGGCACGGGGTTCGCCATCCAGGGAATCGGAAGGGTGAATCGGGTGACTGACGTCCTCGATGGTGACGCTTCTAACCCGCGTCTCTATCAACGGATGCTTAGCCTCAACAGTGCAAACCATAATAAGCAGATTGCAAGTATCAGTATCACTAAAACGAGTACGGCTGGTGTGCTCAACATCATGGCCGTCACCATCAATGACGTATGTTCTGGTCCTGTAGTTGGTGGTACTACATTGGCGTCCACTGCCAGTGTTTGTCCAAACAGCAATTTTACACTTTCACTCTCAGGCCAGACTAACGGTGTGGGTATCAGTTATCAATGGGAGTCTTCACCCGCCGGGCTGGGGGTATGGACACCAATAGCATCTGCTACGAGCGCCACCCTGACAACCAATCAGACAGCAGCCACTGACTACCGGGCCATGATAACCTGTGTCAATGGCGGCCAGTCAGATTTTTCCACTCCGGTTACCATAAACATGAACCCACCTACCGCCTGTTATTGTAATCCGACTTACTCTTCGGGGGGTGGCTCCGATCATATCACGAATGTCACTCTGGGAACCTTGAACAACAGCTCCACAGGCAACGCCAGTCCATATTACCGAGACTATACAACTCAACAACCGGGGATCATTGCAATCCCGGACTTGGTACAGGGCATTACATACAATCTGTCTCTAACGTTCAGCACGGATCCCAACCAATACCATGGCGTCTGGATCGACTATGATCAGGATGGAGTGTTCAGTACGTCAGAATTTACAAGCACTAACACCAATGCAGGTGCAAGCGGCACCGTGCTCGTTCCATTGAACATACCTCTCACTGCGGTTCCCGGCAACACAAGGATGAGAATCCGGGGAGGCGATGATTCACAACCACAGGCTACACAAGCTTGCGGCGCCTCGAGTTCCAACTGGGGTGAAGCTGAAGATTACCTGGTCAATATTGTGGCTACAACTGCCTGTTCAGGCCTGCCTAATCCCGGTACTGCTTCTGCTCCTGCAATGGTTTGTCCATCTACCAATTTCAACCTCACTCTATCAGGATACACGCTCGCATCCGGGATCAACATCCAGTGGGAAGAATCACCTGCGGGCGCAAATACCTGGAGTCCTATTACCGGAGCCACCAGCGATCTCTATACTGTTGCCGGGGGAATCACCAACCCCATGGACTATCGTGCCGTCGTCACCTGCATTAACGGAGGCCTCAGCGACATCTCCAATACCGTTAGCATCACTCTGAGCCCTTTCTACAACTGTTATTGTATCCCTACTAATGCAGGAAGTGCCAATATTACAAACGTGACGCTTCAGGGAACTACCATGAATCATACCACAGGCAATGCACCCGCGCCGACCTATTACATCGCCTATCCTGATACGGGTAGCGCAACAGCTTCACTGGTTCAGGGGATCAGTTATCCGGTAACACTGACTTTTGCATCTACTGCCATCGGATCAATCTGGATAGACTACAATCAAAACGGGATTTTCGAATCATCTGAGTGGATCCAGACGGGTCTTACCGGCACATCCCACAGTGCTACGCTAACTATTCCTTTGACCGCCATTCCGGGTCAGACAGGCATGAGAGTCAGAAGCCGGGGCGCCGGAAATCAAAACGGAGCCGGCGATGCCTGCCTCAACATGGGTGGCGGAGAAACTGAAGACTATGTGGTCACCATCGTTGCCACCGTCGCCTGCTCGAACATGCCAACTGCTGGCACCATATCCGGCCCGACAGGAGCCTGTCCCAACACAAATTACAATCTTACGCTTTCAGGCTATACCATCGGCACGGGTATCACCATCCAATGGGAAGAGTCTCCCGCAGGTGCTAATTTGTGGACTCCCATACCTGGGGCCACCAATGCTGTTTACACTATAACAAACCAGCAGGCCGCTACTGATTACCGTGCAATCGTCACCTGCACGAACGGTGGTCAATCCGATATCTCAAACATCCATTCTGTAGCGCAGAATCCGGCAACGGCGTGCTATTGCCTTCCCACCTATTCCAGCGGTGGAGGTAACGACTATATAGCTAATGTCCAGCTGGGCGGCCTTGTGCACAATACTGGCGCTTCCGGCAATCCTGCTCCCTACTATAGAGACTATACCTCGCAGCAGCCGGGAACTCTTGCAATACCCGACCTTGCACAAGGTGTGAACTACACTCTGGCTATCACTTATGGACCAGACGGAACACAATACGAAGGGGTTTGGATCGACTTCGATCAAAATGGTGTGTTTGACGCTTCTGAATATTTCACTTCAGGGGTAAACGCTGGTGCCAGTGGCACAAACAACGTCACGCTCTCCATTCCTGTAGGCGCCACCCTTGGCACCACCCGGATGCGTATCCGTGGAGCGAATGATGGCGCTGCACCTACCAGTGCTCAGGCTTGTGGTGCTACAAACTCCAATTTCGGAGAAGCAGAGGATTACCTGGTTAACATCATCGCAGCCCCGAGCTGCCTGCCACCTTCAGGACTTACTGTCACAAACATCGGTGTGACCAGCGCAGATGTAAGCTGGGGCTCCGTCGCAGGTGCCGTAGATTATGAATATGCCGTCACCACCAGCAATACACCTCCTGCCACCGGCACTCAGACGTCTAATACTACAGAACCTGTGTCGGGACTATCAGGTAGCACAACCTACTACTTGCACGTAAGGACTAACTGCGGTTCCCTATTCAGTACATGGAGCACCACAAGCTTCCAGACCTTATTAGCCAATGATGAACCTGAAGGTGCAATTATGCTGACACTAGGGGCAGGATGTACCGGTTCTCCGTATTTTAACAACGGGGCATCACATTCTACGGGCGAGCCCTATCCAAACTGCGAAAGCGCTACCGGTTTCCGTACAGTATGGTACAAATTCATCGCCCCGGCCTCTGGAATGGTGAAGGTATCCACAGACTATCCCGCAACTATGGGAGACTCCAAGCTGGCAATTTTTGAAGCCACGGATTCCAGTGACTTCTCAACCTTCAATATCATCTCCTGCGATGACGACAATGGTGTTACCGTGGGAACCAGATCTATAGCTTATGCTGCACAGTTAACACCAGGCACTACCTACTATGTCGTGATTGATGGCTATTCTGGCTCTTCGGCACAAGGGAATTTCTGCCTCACAGTGGACGAAGTGACTGCATCAATGCTTGCCACTGCCGGCACCTGCGCAAACATGCAAGGAGTAGCTGGGCTAAATACCGGCTACACAGGCTGGATTTCTCTGGTCACCAACACAGCAGCCACTGAACTGGTAGCACTTGTTCGGCAGGTCAGCGGTTCAACCACCAGCTATGCTGGTAGCTATAATATCAATACCGGCGCAGTACGGCAGGCACCCGCCGGCCTCCACTACCTCGACCGGAACTATCTGATCACCGGTCCTACCTCAGGCTCCTATGATGTTCGTTTCTTCTTTAAAGATTCCGAACTCACTGCACTGCAGGCTGTAGATCCAACAGCGACAATAAACAACCTCAACGTCACACAGCAAAGCGGCACCACCTGCCAGGCAAACTTTACTGCTGCCGGTGGCACTAACGCGGCAGTTCTACAATCAGCGACAAGCAGCGCAACAGGGGTGCATATGCTGGAGGTGAATGTAGCAGGCTTCTCAAACTTCTACATCATGGCAGGTACAAGCCCACTGACTATCAGGCTGGGTGATATTTCTGCAGTAAACATCAACCACCGGAACAGAGTGGACTGGACTACCCTTTCTGAGCACGTTGGAGATAACTTCATCCTCGAGCGCAGTGTTGACGGAGAGCAGTTTACGGCGATTGCACAGATTAGTGCGAGAGGTACAGCATCAAACTACAGCTACTGGGACGAGAGCCCTAATGCGGGCGTCAACTACTACCGTCTGAAACTTCTGGATGCTACAGGCAAGTTCAGCTACACTAAAGTGGTTACTGCAGAACTTAAAGGAAAAAAATCCTTCACTGTAGAAGCCTATCCCAATCCTGTGGGCAATGAAGCCCTGACCATTCAACTTTGGGGTGAAAAAGGCTCGAACCCTATCGTCACGATCTCCGACCTTACAGGCAAAACGATGAAATTAATTGCTATCACGGCCGACAAGACCGAGGTTAGTCTTGCTGAAATGGCAGCCGGTGTTTACCTGGTAAAATATTCCGACTCCAGGCGCACAGAAACAATCAAGATCAACAAACAATAGGATTTTTCTTTTGGTAAGCAAAAGGGGGTGCTTCGGCACCCCTTTTTAGTTTTCATCAGGCGCAATACCGCTGCAGCCATACCTTTGCAGCTTTATGTCGGAAATATTGCTTAGAGGAGAAAAGGTAAACCTGTTACCCCAACGGGCTGTGTGGTGGCCAAAAGAAAAAACCCTGGTGGTCGCCGACCTTCACTGGGGTAAGAGCGCGCATTTCAGGAAACATGGCATTGCCATTCCTGGTGGGACGCAGACTCAGGATGAACATAGACTCGCTGAACTACTGAGAACAACAGGCGCAGAAAGGCTCATGATTGCAGGTGATCTCTTCCACAGCAGATCGAATAACCAGGTTGCCTCCTTTACCCATTTCAGGCAGCAGCACAGTGAGGTGCAGTTCGATCTGGTCATTGGCAACCATGACATCCTGAAGCCCGAAGAATACCAGGCATACAACCTCACCTCTCATCAGCAATGCGCGACCATGGGCCCTTTTTGCATTGCCCATGATATGACAGTGAGCGACGATTTCATAATACATGGACATATACATCCGGCAATTCGGATAAAATCCAGAGGCGCTAACCAACCCAGCTTAAAACTTTGTTGTTTCGCGTTGCAGGAGCAAAGGATGATTCTCCCCGCCTTCGGCGCCTTCACAGGCACTCATGTACTGGACGAGCGGGTGTTTCAGCAGTTATTTGTGATTGCAGAAGGTAAAGTGATACGCTGGAAATAGTGTATTCGAAGAATGAAAAAAACCAGGACTTTCATTTGAATTTTCCATTCCGTTTAGCAAAATGCCTGCTGACCCTCCCGTAGAGACGTAGCATGCTACGTCTGTATAAGACAGCAAGCCCCGGAATTAACTGTTAGCCAGACAAACCGCCACGTCTGTACTTTTCCCTCAAGTGTATTTTCCGCCTGTTTATGCCTTTAAAACCTTTTTCCTTAGGTTTGCACCCTAATTAAAAAATCCATGCAGCAATCTGTTTTCGAATATATGCAGCAAATGGGACATGAGCAGGTGGTCTTCTGTCATGATCCTCATTCAGGCCTCAATGCTATTATTGCCATCCATAATACCACCCTCGGACCAGCACTCGGCGGCACGCGCCTCTGGAACTACAACAGCCACCAGGAAGGGATTGTTGACGCACTCCGCCTGAGCCGCGGCATGACCTACAAGGCAGCCATCAGTGGACTGAACCTCGGCGGTGGAAAGGCAGTGATTGTTGCAGATCCATCCATGAAAACAGAAGCACTCTGGCGCCGTTATGGTAAGTTTGTAGACAGCCTTAACGGAAAATACATCACGGCTGAAGACGTGAACACCTCAGCCAGGGACATGGAATACATCGCTCTGGAAACCGATCACGTAACCGGTGTGCCTGAATATATGGGCGGTAGCGGCGATCCTTCTCCATTCACTGCCTATGGCGTGTTCATGGGCATGAAGGCTTCTGCCAAAAAGGTCTGGGGCAACGACAGCCTGGCCGGTAAGAAAGTAGTCGTACAGGGCGTCGGCCATGTGGGTCAATACCTGGTAGGGCACCTGATCGAAGAAGGTGCAAAGGTTTGCATAGCCGATATCAATGGTGCGAAGCTCAAAGAATGTACTGACAAGTTCCGCAATACTGAAGTAGTAGATGGCAATGACATCTTCGACCTTGAAATGGATATATATGCACCGTGTGCCCTGGGTGCAACACTGAATAACGACAGCATCAGCAAATTGAAAGCGCCTATAGTAGCCGGTGCTGCTAACAACCAGCTGGCCGACGAGAATGTACACGGTCCAATGCTGATCGAAAAAGGCATCCTTTATGCTCCCGACTTCCTGATCAATGCTGGTGGTCTTATCAACGTAGCCGCAGAACTGGACGGATATAACCGCGAACGGGTAATGGGCAATGTAGAAAAGATCTACGAACGCACCCTCGATATCTACAAACTCGCAGAAACAGAAAAGATCCATACGCAGGCTGCAGCGATGAGAATCGCAGAGCGCAGGTTGCAGGATATAGCCAATGTGAAGGCGAGACTGTAATAATTGTAAAGTTTCAAGAAGACTGGACTCCCTGCAGAGCATATCTGCGGGGAGTTCTTTTTTCGTCTATTTAATCCCCGTTACCCGAAAAGAGAGGTCGTTCTCCCGGAGATGTCCCTCCAGACTTCTCTTACGCGACATCAGACCAGGTTTAGATAGGGAGCTGGTGGTCACCACGCTGTTGGCCGGCGTTGTCTGCGCCATCCCGAATCGTATGCGCGCCATACAGCAAGATACCGACCCTGTCAATATGGTCCTTCAGGTCAGCATTTCGGATGGTGCTGTAGTTGACAACATCAAAAAAATAAGGTGAAGGGATACGCTCATTGAGGATTGCACTGAGGTCCAGCGCTGTTGCGTCTGTGCACTGTGCACCCATAATTGCGATATCTACATCGCTGCCCTGCCTATAGTTACCTTTTGCCCGGCTACCGAAGATGTAGGCTGTTTCCACCGCCGGCATTTGCTGCAGGGAGCGGATGATGTGCTTGAAAGAAATTGCTGTTATTCCTCCAATCATACGTTCTGAAAATACTTATTAAATGCAGACAACGCCGGGAAGTAGGACGTAATAATTATCTGGCAAGCCTCTGCAGCTTTCTCTTCATCATAGGTATGTGCCATCAGGTTTCTTTTTTCAAGTATGTCAATCCAAACTCCGTCACTAATAAGCTCCAGGCGAAAGGCCTCTTTGACCACATCCCTGGGATATTTGACGTCCACACGCTGGTGGTTTAAATAATCTTTCAACGTCTTCCAGCCCAATTCAAAAGAGAACTCAAAGAACTGTATCAGGCCTGCTCTTTCAAGATCATTAAGCTCTTCCTTCGCCACGGCGTTGCTCAACTGGCCGAACGTCCTTTGGAAATTGTGAAACCGCTGTCTCCAGCGGATATCCATTTCGTTCATAGCTACAAAATAACGGCTTTTGACATAATCCCATACCGCAGCCGTTATCGTCATTACTTAAAATGCTACCTGATTCTCCTCCTGAAGAAACTCAAATAGACTGTAGAACCGCTACAGCAACAAAGATCACGGACTTACTATTACAGTGTCAGATCTTTTGCTTATACGAGGGCAAAGTGAACCGCAGGGTTTTACTAGAGTACCGACAAGGCCAGGCAGGGCTTACCAGGGAGTCTTCAGCTAGTCATTACTAGTCATTACCTGGTCATAGTCTAGTCGTCAGCTAGTCATTAGTGGAGTCATCAGGGACTTGATTATTTCTGCTCATGATATAGTCTGTGGAGGCAAAAGAGGACGGGAACTGCTGAGCGAGGTAGGCCTGGGAAAGAGTTTTGTCTTATAGTAGCTTTTGAAGAATTCTCCTTTTTTAATAACTTGTTCGAAAGTCTCAGATGAACTACCGCATTCCTCTCCTGCTCATTTCTTTTGTGATGGTCATTTCAGCCTGCGATAAGAAAGAAGATGATGAACCAAAACCTTTCTGCAGCTGCGATGGAAACTACCTGAAGCTGAGTGACACTGGCATAAGAATGGTATTTCCAACTGCATTTACAGCAAATGATGACGGTCGAAATGATTGGTTCCGGCCAGCCTTTTCGGCACTGGATACTACTAATCTGGCACCCGGAAGCTACAACCTTACCGTCTTGAACACCAGCCAGGCAGTAGAATTTCAGACAAACAGTCCCCAAATAGGCTGGAATGGCATTCTCCCGTCAGATGCTACATCAAAACCTAATAAGTTTTTTTACACTGTCTCGTTTAAGACCATTTCCGGACGTGAGTTTGACACGTGCGGCTGTGTTACGGTATATAGGATACCTTATGACAGTTGCCTTGTAAATGGCAGCTCATTTTTCTTCGAAGATCAGTTTGACTCGACCGGAACGCCGATCTATAATACCCATGAAAATATCTGTCCTTAGAAACAGTCTCTGGTGGCCTCAACTATCTCGTCACAAAATAAAAAAAAAGGAAAAGTTGGCAGAAAGCTCACCGATGTCAAATAAGACTATATTTCCCCTCCTGCTATTTCTCCTTTCCTTTGTAGCCTGCGATAAGGACAATGATAAAGGCAGTGTTCCGTTTTGCAATTGTAATGGAAACGTCCTGCGTCTCAACGATACAGGGTTGCACATGAATTTTCCAACAGCTTTTACACCAAATTCTGATGGGCTAAATGATCGGTTTCACCCTCTGAGACCATCCTCCGACAGTACTTTAATACAACCCGGCAGCTTTCTTCTTTCCATCCTGCACGGTACTGATGCAGTAGTATTCCAGATGGACTCACCAGAAGGATATTGGGATGGGACTGATTTCTCAGGTAAAGAGCTCGATCCCGGAACCTACTATTACAATGTCAGGTTCGCAACAGAATCAGGCCGTCAGTTTGATACTTGTGGCTGTGTCGTACTCATTCGCCATAGTCTCGACAGTTGCATTGTCAATGGGGACAGGTACGTGTTCGAAGACCAGTATGATCCGGGTAATAATACCTACCCCTATAGTACACAAGAGCAAATTTGCCCTTGATCGATTTGAACCTGCCATTTCGCCCCTTCTCTTATCTTTGCTCCTCAATTATTCTCCATGTTTCAACTTCCCAATCAAACGGGCTTCTATAAAGGCAAGGTACGTGATGTCTACTACCTCGGCGAGCAACACCTGGCAATGGTCGTCAGCGACCGTATCTCCGCTTTTGATGTGGTACTCCCCCGCCCTATTCCTTTCAAGGGGCAGGTGCTCAACCAGATTGCTGCACAGTTCCTGGATGCTACTGCAGACATAGTGCCCAATTGGAAGATCAGCACACCACTTCCCAATGCCACTGTAGGCTACAAATGCGAGACCTACCCTGTGGAAATGGTAGTACGAGGAAACCTTACCGGCCATGCCTGGCGCACCTACAAGACCGGCAAACGTGAACTCTGCGGCGTAGCACTGCCGGACGGGATGAAAGAGAACCAGCCTTTCTCCTCCCCCATCATCACGCCAACGACTAAAGCACATGAAGGTCATGATGAGGATATCTCCCGTGAAGAAATCATCAGCAGAGGTATTGTTTCAGAACATGAGTATGAACAACTCGAGCGCTACACACTGGAATTGTTTGAAAGAGGCCGCAAAATCGCACAGGAGCGTGGTCTGATCCTCGTGGATACTAAATATGAGTTCGGAAAGATTGGCAATACCATTTATCTGATCGATGAGATACATACCCCCGACTCTTCAAGGTATTTTTACAAGGAAGGCTTCGAACAACGTCTCGCAGCCGGAGAAGCACAAAAGCAGCTTTCAAAGGAGTTTGTCCGCGAATGGCTGATGGAGCATGGCTTCCAGGGTAAAGAAGGACAGCAGGTTCCGGAAATGACCGATGAGGTAGTGGACCGTATTTCTGCGCGGTACATTGAACTGTATGAACAGGTGACGGGAAAACCGTTTGTGAAGGAGCCTCTCTCAGAGGAAGAATCTATAGCACGTCTGAAAGCAGCCGTGGAAAGCCTTCCGGCTGTACCTGATACCATGGGAACTTTATAGAATATGGATTTCAAGCTTGATAGAATGGCCTTTAGGCGGCAAAGCCATGAAGAGGAAGAACGGCAAAAAACCTATAAACACCTCTCTGTGGATGAACGCCTTGCCATAGCCTTCTATCTCAATTCCGTAGCTTACGGTTTCGACATTAACAATCCACCGAAAATGGACAAAACAGCTTTCCAAATCAGAAAAAGGTCTGATGGGTAATATTTTCAACGATGACTTCAGAGATTTTCTGACACAATTGAACCTGCACGACGTGGAATATGTACTCGTGGGCGGCTATTCAGTCATCTTGCACGGTTACTCCCGCACAACGGGTGATATGGATGTTCTGGTGAACAAAACCAGGGAAAACTATCAAAAGCTAATCAAAGCTTTTAATAGCTTTGGTATGCCCACTTTCGACATGACGGAGGAAAACTTTTTGAACAACAGTCAGATGGATGTATTTTCCTTCGGGCGTAGCCCGGTGGCAATTGACATAATGACAAATATCAAAGGTGCATCCTTTCAGGACATTGCAGAAGAAGCAATCCTTTGTGAGACCGACGGCATTACAATAAAAACAATTAGCATCTCCAAACTAATACAAGTCAAAAAAGCATCTGGTCGACATAAAGACCTTGATGATATTGAAAAACTAAGCAACTAATCATGTCAACCATTTCAACTCCCCGAATCATACGTGCTCCCCGTGGCAGCGAACTGAATTGTAAAAACTGGGTAGCCGAGGCTGCCTTCCGTATGATTCAAAACAATCTTGATCCTGAAGTCGCAGAACGCCCTGAAGACCTGGTGGTTTACGGCGGCATCGGCAAGGCTGCCCGCGACTGGAAAAGCTTTGACCGGATTCTCGAATGCCTAAAAAATCTTGAAGAGGACGAAACCCTGATGGTCCAGTCCGGCAAACCTGTTGGTGTGCTCCGTTCACATAAAGACGCACCAAGGGTGCTGATTGCCAACTCCAACCTTGTGGGTCGCTGGGCTACCTGGGAACATTTCCGTGAGCTGGAGGCAAAAGGCCTTATGATGTATGGACAGATGACCGCAGGCAGCTGGATCTACATCGGCTCGCAGGGTATTGTGCAGGGCACCTATGAAACCTACCTCTCCCTGGCCAACATCCACTATAATGGAACTTTGAAAGGCACCCTCAATGTCACTGCCGGTCTTGGCGGCATGGGTGGAGCTCAACCCCTGGCCATCACCATGAACGAAGGTGTGGCACTGGTTGCCGAAATAGAGGAATGGCGCATCAAGAAACGCCTGGAGACTCGTTACCTGGATAAGTCCAGCAGCAATATCGACGAGGCTATCGAC
>JAFAAT010000199.1 GCA_023426425.1 Bacteroidota bacterium
CCTTGCTGTCTCTATTCGCCTGGTTTGTAGTAGACATCTGGCGGCAGGTGGCGCGACTTGAAGGTGTAACCCATCGCGTGTCTGAGGGAATGAGTGATGCTACCGGAGCACGCGTATTTTATGTAGAGACCATACCAGGACAGGGGCATTCATTATCAGAGCAGCTGATTGGCGCTTATGCCGCCTGGGTGCCATGGATCAGTATCTTGTATCTGGCGGGGCTAGTACTACTCACGCTAAGGCTACTGCTTAACGTCCTGCAGGTAAAAAAGCTGAAAGTCCAGGGTGTCGTGCTACCTGAAATGCACTTACAAAATTCCTTCTCCCAGCTGCTGAGCCAACTGAAATTGCCGCAGGTTGTACAGTTGAAGCTGAGCTATAAAATCGATGTGCCAATGGTCATCGGCTACCTCAGGCCGGTAGTATTACTTCCCGTAGCTACGGTCACGCAGTTGACTCCCGCCCAGCTTGAAGCCATCCTGGTACACGAGCTTGCGCATGTGAAGAGACATGATTATCTGCTCAACCTCTTGCAGACTGTTGTAGAAATCTTCATGTTCTTCAGCCCCTTTACCTGGCTGATCGGAAGAATCCTGAGAAAAGAAAGAGAACACTGCTGTGACGATATGGTCATGGAACACACCAAAGAAGCACTGCCCTATGCACAGGCACTGGCCACATTGGAATTAACCCGACGGCAACCGGCACTCGCAATGGCTGCTGGCAACACAAAAAACCATCTTTTAAACCGAATAAAAAGAATTGTAGAGATGAAAAACCACCCCGTAAGCTATGGCAATATAGCTTTAACAATCGCACTCGTAGCATTGACTTCAATGTCATTTATCTGGATTAATCCCGCCCACGCACAGGATGCTAAGCCTGAAGGTGCCCCGGTAGAAGACAGCATAACCAGAAAGAAAGTTATCGTCATAGACCAACAAGGTAAACGAACTGAGTTCAAAGAACTGGATGAACTTCCACGCCAGATTCGAAAATCAGTGGAAGAAGCCTTGGATGCAAGCAGTGTCGCTATGGGTACTGCTGCAGAGGCCATGACCATTGCCGACGAAGTGGTGAAGTCTATCGATGTATCTGCAATTACACGTGAAGTCACCCAGGCCATGAGCGAGGTAGACTGGGCTTCCATCGGCGCGGAAGTGAACAGGGAAGTCAACAAAGCTTTTGCTGAAATTGACTGGGAAGAAATTAACGCAGAGATATCCACTGCCATAAAAGAAGTGGATTCAACCATGAAAAATCCCGCAATCAAGGCAGAAGTAAGCGAACGGTTAAGGAAGGCTCAATCAGCTGCACGGTCGGCCGAAGAAGCGCTCAAGGCAAGGGGCAGTGCCCAACCTGCGGGCAGAAGCGTGCAAGTACAGGTGATGCCCGGTTCGCCTGCGCAACTCAATAGTAGCACAATGAAAGCTGCGAAAGCTCTCCCTGGCATACCTGCAATCGGTGGTGGTTACGAAGGAATGATACGCAGAATGGAGCGCGATGGCATAATCAACCGCAGCAAAGGCTTCAATATTAAAAAAGTCGACGACCGGCTTTATATCAATGGCAAAAGACAGGACGATGCAGTACTGGCACGCTATGGTCGCTTTTTAAATCACAGGAAAGTAGTCATTAAGGGAGAGGCAGACGAACTGACGATAAAAACCAGGGACTAAGTTTTGACTCCTCACAGCAATCCGGTGAGTACAATTTGCAGTTGTGTATCTTTGATCAAACTCAAGAAGATGCTGCGAATCGTACTCACCGGATTTTTTGCTTTGATGCTATTCACCAACTGCAACCTAGAGCAAAAAACTTACAAAGAAGAAATCGCCCGGATGGAAGACACTCTGTTCAAAGCGTTTCCTACCATAAACAGGGTCAGCATCGAAGTAAAGAATGATTTCGGCACGGAGCTCAACATCACTTTCGGTGATGCACAATTATATACTGCTTCTGACGCAGAAAGACAGCAAGCCGCAGAAGGTGTAAGCGCAATAGCCAAATCTATCTTCACACCGGAAGACTTGCCCGCCAGGGGCACCCTCATCTTCGTAAAAGAAGAAAATACCATCCAGGTCGAAGAAGGTTCAGAAATAACGCTGCCGCTGTCGCTCAAAAATCCTCAGTAAGGGTCAGCTAAGAGTCTTTGTCGACTGCATTATGACTTTTTTTCAAAGGTTATCGGCGAGTCTTAAACTCTTCCAAAAAACAAATGAAAAAAAGACTCAAATCGGACACAGGCCTAAAGCATCACAAAAGCATCCCTAAAGCATCCCCCAGGCACCTAATCAGGGACCAGTCAGATGCCTCAAACCAGCCTGGTCCGCCCTGCTCCAACGGCACCATTTTTTAACCTGGCATTAAATTCGCTTAGGATTGAAGATAACGCCCGGAGAAGATGGTCAGAAAGTTAGTTTTTCTAGTTAGTGCCTGCATATTCGCATCAGTTTCCACCTACTCACAATACTCCGTGTCGGGAGTCGTGAGGGATGCCACAGATAATTCAGAGCTTATTGGCGTAAATACCGTCCTGGTCTCCTCCTCAGATACTAGCATCAAATTCGGCAGTGTCACAGATATCGGCGGAAATTTCCTGATCGGGAATATTCCTCCCGGCCGGTACACATTCAGGGCCAGCTATGTTGGTTTTCAGACTCATACACAGACCGTAGAAATCGTAAACAGCAACATTTCTCTCGGCACAATCAGCATGCAGGTGCTTAGCACCCAGTTGCAAAACGTATTGGTTACCGGTCAGCAGATCCGCGCTCAGCAATCGGGAGATACCACAAACTTCAACGCCGGAGCCTACAAGACAAATCCCGATGCCAATGCCGAAGACCTGATCAACAAGATGCCCGGCATAACCACCGAAGGTGGCGCAGTAAAAGCTCAGGGTGAGGATGTGAGACAGGTGCTGGTAGATGGAAAACCCTTTTTTGGCGATGATCCCAATGCCGCACTTAAAAACCTTCCTGCCGAAATCATCGACAGGATCCAGGTCTTCGACAGGCTGAGCGATCAGGCACAACTCACAGGCTTTGATGATGGCCAGGGCCAGAAAACCATCAATATAGTCACAAAGCCAGGCATGAACACCGGGCAGTTTGGAAGGATTACAGCCGGATATGGTGCAAGGGACCTGAACTTCAACGATCATCTTTACCTGCTCGGCGGCAACGTCAACTTCTTCAACGGCGACAGAAGGATCTCCATCATTGGCATGTCCAACAATGTCAATCAGCAGAACTTTAGCACGGAAGACCTCATGGGCGTCGTAAACTCATCCAGCGGTCAGACTCGTGGCGGTGGCAGAGCCGGTGGCACCCGGGGCGGCGGGTCACGCGGTGGTGGCGGCGCTACAGATCGTGGCGGCCGTGGCGGCGGAGGTCGTGGAGGTGGAGATGCAGGGAATTTCCTCGTTGGCCAGCAGGAGGGTATTACCACTACTCATTCCATAGGACTGAACTACAGCGATACCTGGGGTAAGGGAGTTGAAGTTTCTGGCAGCTATTTCTTCAACTCCACACAGAATGATAATATCAGCAGCCTGACAAGGAGCTATTTCACAGGAGCGGACAGCAACCTGGTCTACAAGGAGCAAAGCGAAACACACTCAAAAAACATCAATCACAGAGCCAACCTGATAATATAATATCAAATCGACTCTGCCAACACCATCATATTCACTCCACGCCTCAGCCTGCAGCAGAATGAGTTTTCAAGATTACTCTCAGGCCAGAGCAAACTTCCGGACAGCACACTGATCAACAGCACCTCGAACAGAAACACTTCGGATAACCTGGGCTATAATTTCTCCGGAAACCTGGTCTACCGGCACAAATTCGCTAAACGTGGCAGATCATTCTCCATCAATTTAAACAGTTCCATCAATAATCGTGAAGGTGATGGACTACTTCTGTCAGAAACCAGCTACCTCGATGACACCTCCGGTACTTACACCTCTACCCTGCTAGATCAGCGTTGGGACTTAAATAGTGCCGGCAGAACCTGGTCGGGCAATGTGACCTATACCGAACCACTGAGTGAAAAGACTCAGCTGATGGCTAACTATAGTCCATCCTTCACAACCAACAACTCAGAACGGATTACACGCAGAAAGAATGGCGCAGACTATACCGAGATCGATCCCGTATTATCCAATCAGTTTGAGAATACCTACAACACTCAACGAGGTGGCCTTAGCTACAGGTATAATGATCAGAAAGTGATGTACAACATCGGGCTGAACTACCAGGATGCCGTACTTCGGGG
>JAFAAT010000204.1 GCA_023426425.1 Bacteroidota bacterium
TCTTGCTGTATTGGGATTGGGCGGACTGTTCGTCATCCTTAAAGCAATCTTTGCTCCTGATGCCGCAGTTGACTCCATCGAAATGGCTCGGACGATAGAGGTATTAACCGGATTCTCACTGGGTGCGGAAAGTATTGCACTGTTCGCACGTGTGGGTGGCGGTATTTACACAAAGGCTGCAGACGTTGGTGCTGATCTGGTAGGAAAAGTAGAGGCTGGTATTCCTGAAGATGACCCACGTAACCCTGCAACCATTGCCGATAATGTAGGTGACAACGTAGGTGACGTTGCCGGCATGGGCGCCGACTTGTTCGGTTCTTATGTGGCTACTGTGCTTGCTACAATGGTATTGGGCCGTGAGACCATTTCTGCTGATTCTTTCGGCGGTATGGCTCCTATTCTTCTTCCCATGCTAATTGCTGGTCTCGGAATTATTTTCTCTATTGTGGGAACATGGTTCGTACGAATTTCAGACAAGGTAGGGGTAAGCACATCTGCTGTACAGAACGCGCTGAATATGGGCAACTGGGGATCTATCGTACTGACAGCAATCACTTCCTATTTCCTTGTGATGTACCTCATGCCAGAGACAATGACACTCCGCGGCTTTGAGTTTACCAATATGGATGTATTCTGGGCAATCATTATCGGATTGGTTGTAGGTACTCTGATGAGTATCATTACCGAATACTATACTGCAATGGGCAAACGCCCGGTGCTTTCAATAGTACGTCAATCTGCCACAGGCCACGCCACAAACGTAATTGGCGGTCTGGCTGTGGGTATGGAAAGTACATTTATACCTATTTTGGTTCTTGCCGGTGGTATTTATGGCTCCTATGCGGTTGCCGGTCTATATGGTGTGGCAATCGCTGCCGCAGGTATGATGGCAACCACAGCGATGCAACTTGCGATCGACGCGTTCGGACCCATCGCTGACAATGCCGGTGGTATTGCGGAAATGAGCGAACTCCCTAAAGAAGTTCGTGAAAAAACAGATACACTCGATGCAGTTGGAAACACTACAGCGGCAACAGGTAAAGGCTTTGCCATTGCCTCTGCAGCTCTTACTGCACTGGCGCTTTTTGCTGCATATGTGGGCGTGGCTGGTATTGATGGTATTGACATCTATAAAGCTGAAGTTCTTGCAGCCCTTTTCGTAGGAGGTATGATTCCTTTCATCTTCTCCTCCCTGGCTATTCGTGCAGTGGGAGAAGCAGCCATGGCCATGGTTGAGGAAGTACGCCGCCAGTTCCGCGAAATTCCAGGAATTATGGAAGGTACCGGAAAGCCTCAGTACGACCGCTGTGTCGCTATTTCTACTGGTGCATCTATTCGCAAAATGATTGCACCAGGTGCTATCGCACTTACGGCTCCTTTGATCGTCGGCTTCCTTTTCGGACCTGAGGCGCTTGGTGGTATGCTGGCTGGTGCGACTGTAAGTGGGGTATTGATGGGTATGTTCCAGAACAACGCCGGCGGTGCCTGGGATAATGCAAAGAAATCATTCGAAAAAGGAGTGGAAATCAATGGCGAAATCTTCTACAAAAAGTCTGATCCACATAAAGCATCAGTAACTGGAGACACAGTTGGTGATCCATTTAAGGACACATCAGGTCCTTCTATGAACATCCTCATTAAGCTTATGAGTATTGTGGCTCTTGTAATTGCCCCTACCCTGGCTTCGATGTATGCTGATGAGATTCGTGCAGACCGCGCTGAGAAGATAGAAGTACTCCAGGAAGCCCGTGCGACGAACGCTGCGCACGCAGGTGAATAAAATTTTCTCTTTAGAATAAAGTCGGGCTACCAGGTGCAGCCCGATTTTATTTAGGCTCAATTCTGAAGTTGGTTCCTTCCTGTTCTGCTATTTGGGAAGTATCATAGAGCATAAACCATCTAAACTGGCCTACATTACCTCAGCCACTTCCTGGTAATAATCAAGTCCAAGATGGGTAATCAGATCTTCTCCCATCATATGGCGCAATGTATTCTGCAGTTTTATAAGTTGCTTGAAAATGTCATGCTCCGGATGAAGGCCAGGCGCCGTTTGCGGTGATTTGAAATAGAACGACAGCCACTCCTGTATGCCAGACATGCCCGCCCTCTTTGCGAGGTCGGCAAACAGCGCGAGGTCAAGTACAATAGGCGCTGCAAGAATAGAGTCACGGCATAGAAAGTTGATCTTAATCTGCATGGAGTATCCCAGCCAGCCAAATATGTCGATGTTGTCCCAGCTCTCTTTATTGTCTCCGTGAGGCGGATAATAGTTTATTCGCACTTTGTGATAGAGGTCACCATATAGCTCAGGATTCACATCCGGCTTCAGGATTTCCTCCAGCACGCTGAGTTTGGAGACTTCCTTGGTCTTGAAGTTCTCGGGGTTGTCCAGTACATAGCCATCTCTGTTACCAAGAATGTTTGAAGAAAACCAACCTTTAATCCCCAGCGCTCTTGCCTGAAGTCCAGGCGCGAGTATGGTCTTCATCAACGTCTGTCCGGTCTTGAAATCCTTACCACCAATAGGTGTTCCTGTCTCCCTCGCAAGTTCAATGAGTGCGGGAATATCACAGGTAAGGTTAGGCGCACCATTCATAAACGGCACACCAAGTCTAATCGCTGCATAGGCATAGATCATGGAAGGAGAGATAGCCGGATCATTATTTCGCAGCCCCTCTTCAAAAGCTTCAATAGAGTTATGAACCTCAGAGGTTTCAAGATATTTTTCTGTAGATCCGCACCATATCATCACCAGCCGCGTGCAGTCGTTGACATCTTTGAAGTTTTCGATGTCATCCATGACCATTTTAGCCAGATCAGCTTTGGTAGCTGCGTCTTTGCAATGGTTTCCGTCAAGATTGGGAACATAGGACCGGTCAAATACTGCCTTCATAGGCTTAATCGAGTCAAGCTCGTCTTTGACAGCATGCAGCATCATCGGCTCAAGTACTTTTGCCTTCATTGCAGATTCAAACACAGTATCACTGTAAACATCCCACCCTCCGAAGACAATATCTTTAAGATCAGCGAGCGGCACGAAATCCTTGATTTTGGGATACCTGTTCTCCGTTCTTTTCCCCAGGCGTATACTGCCCATTTGGGTCAGCGAACCTACCGGCTGTGCGAGATCCTTACGAACGGCTGCCACTCCGGCTATAAGTGTGGTTGCTACCGCACCGAGCCCGGGTATTAAAATGCCAAGTTTTCCTTCGGGTTGCTGAATCATGGTGTGCATCTACAATGTTTTACAAATGAAGAATAGGTATAGCGTATAAAATGCGAAGTGTTGGCTGACAGCGGTAATATCACCAGCTGCAGCCACAACAATTAACGTCTTTCGAATCTGCTAAATTTTTATGCCAGCTCTGCAATTAAGGGCAGTAAGCCTCGCTGTCTCCGAAAATATTTCCAGCACTGAGACTGAGGCAGGACTGATTTCGAGTCGCTGGAACATATCCAGATGAATGCCTGTGTACCAGGCAACAATTGCCCTGATGATGTCAGCATGGCTAAAGACGGCAACTGTCTGTTCAGGGTGCAACTCACTGAGGCGCTGTAGCGCTGCAACAGCCCTCGTCTGTGCTTCAGACATCAGTTCACCGCCTGGCACTCTGGTGCAGCTTCTGAAAGAATTGAACAGTTGAAATTGTTTATCCTTTGACAGCGTATCAAAGGATAAACCTGTCCAGTCTCCGAAATCCATTTCGAGAAAATCCTCACAGCTCCTGATATCAAGACGGCGTGCATTTGCTAATGGCTCAGCTGTCTCCATCGCCCGCAACAATGGACTACTATAAATAGCATGAACAGGAATATCTCCAAGAAGACTCACCAAGTCATTTGCCTGTACTCTACCTTCCTCATTGAGATGTACACCATCCTTTCTACCAGCCAAAGTCTTACCTACCGTATCGTTTGTCGCATGTCTTATCAGTAGAAATCTTGTCATAGCCATAGATCTTCTGCAGGCAAAGGGATCTGGCATCCCTTTAGCATGCATTCCATTCAAAGGCAAAATACAAATAAGCAGTTTAAGATCTGCCCGGTTTCTGAATAGGAGTCAGGTTGGAACAGCTTTTTGCCTCGAACAATTACTATAGTCTTAACTATTCGGATCATCGAATTGATTTTAAAGTGAGGATATGTTGGTCGATAAAAAATATCAGGAGGAAGTTCAATGAGTTTGAAAATAGGTGTGCTTACTTTTCACAGGTGTATCAACTACGGCAGCTATTGGCAGGCACGATGCCTGGTAGAAGGTTTGAGGTCGCGAGGATACAATGCCACAATTCTCGACCACGATTCGCGGAGGGTAAACCTCAAGGAATGGAAATGTGCCTACCGGCCTGTGCTCCCTACTTCAGTTCCTGAATCTGACTACAAGCTTTATAGAAAGAAAATAGAGCAGTTCTTCAAAGCTTTCGAAATACTTCCCCTCTCCGCAAGATTTAATGTAGAGGATCCGTGCACTATGGCCGAAGACTACGACCTGATTGTCGTGGGCAGTGACGAAGTATGGAACCTGTCTCACCCCTGGTATGGTCGCCACCCCATCTTCTATGGGGAAGGCTTGCCGGCAAGGCATATAATCTCCTACGCAGCGAGCTTTGGCAATTACCATTCCGCAAGTGGTCTGGAACATGATTGGGCACAAAGACTGAGTAATTTCGATGCTATATCTGTGCGCGATTACAACAGCCAGTATCTGGTGCGGGAGGCAATCGACCTTCCAGTACCTGTAGTGCTAGATCCCTGTCTGCAATTTCCCTTGCCTGTGGATGACACCTCCATTAAACCCCAACCGCCCTATATGGCTGTGTATGGTCACAACTTCTCTCAGGCCTTTATCGAAAAGATAAGACACTGGTCAAGATACCACAACAAGCGACTAATCAGCATTGGGTACCGGAATGATTGGGCGGATGAGCAATGGATTGATGCAGGTCCTCTGCAGTTTATCGAATTTGTTCGGAATGCGGACGCAGTAGCAACGAACTTCTTTCATGGCTGCGTTTTTGCACTTCGACTAGCTAAACCGTTCGTTTGTGAGGTCTCTCCTTATCGAAGCAATAAAATACAGGATCTGCTTGCCAAAGCTGGCGCCACAGATCACCTGATGGGTGACGAGTCACCCCAAAACTTGTTCAGCAATCGTCTGAACAGACCGCTTCAGGACGCGATTAGAAACAGAATCGATAGACTACGGATCAGCTCAGACGACTTTCTGACAAATGCAGTGGATCTTCAAAAACTGGAACGCGCATGACCTATAGTCCGGGTGATATGATCAGGTCGGGGCTCTGTATTGGATGCGGTAGTTGTGTTGCATCGACCACCAGCAGGGGCAGGATGGATTTCGACAGGTATGGACACTACAAACCGGTGGCAGACAAAGCCTGGCTGAAGACCAGGTCAGATGTACTCACCAGGACTTGTCCGTTCTCACCTGCCTCCGCTAACGAAGACGTGCTGGCTATGGATCAATTCCCTCATGCCAGACATGACCAGTCAATTGGAAGATATGAGCAGGCATACGCAGGCTATGTTGCTGAAGGCGAGTACCGGCAGCAGGGTAGCTCCGGAGGCATGGTCACCTGGGTGGCTGCAGAACTTTTGAGACGAGGACTTGTTGACCGTGTAGCTCATGTGGTGCCAGTCTCCGATCCACAAGCAGAAGGCAGGTTCTTTAAATATCAGCTTTCCGAAACAGAAGCGCAGGTCTCTGCCGGTGCTAAATCCCGCTATTACCCGGTGGAGCTTTCCGAAATCATAAGAACCATTAGAGAACAACCAGGGAGATACGCCATAGTTGGCATTCCATGTTTCATCAAGGCAGTACAACTCCTGAGGCGAAACGATGCATTACTGCGGGAGCGGATCACTCATACACTCGGTCTTTTTTGCGGACACATGAAAAGCGCACGTTTTGTGGAGAGCTTTGCCATGCAAATGAACGTACCAGCTAGTGAGATTCAGCAAGTAGAGTTCCGCCGGAAGAATCCTCATCGACCGCCAAATCAGTATACCGCAAGTCTTACCCTCAGAGATGGTTCTGTGGTGAACAAGGACTGGTGGCACCTGGCAGACGGCGACTGGGGAGCAGGCTTTTTCATGAATGAAGCCTGCAATTTCTGCGATGATGTCACAGCTGAAACAGCAGATATATCCTTCGGTGATGCCTGGGTCGAGCCCTATACTTCCGACGGATGGGGAACAAACATCGTAGTCGCCCGCTCTGCTGAGATGATGTCAATTATAGAAGCAGGTATCGACGCAGGTAAACTTCAACTCGAGAAAGTATCCGCAGCACTGGTTGCACAAACACAGGCTGCCGGACTACGTCAAAGACGCGAAGGCCTGGCCTACAGGCTGACCTGGGCTACAAAAGACGTACAGCCCATAAAGCGTGTGCGGCCGGACGCGGTCCACCTTAAAAAGAAAAGAAAGCTGATCTACAGGTTGAGATACTATATTTCAAAATGGAGCCACCGGATGTTCTGGCTAGCTAAAGCGCTTGGTAAACCTGGAATCTATCTTCAGTGGGCGCGTGCTGCTATTGCAGTGTATCATGGTCTCGCCTACCACAAAGGGAAAACGGCAGAGATACTACAGCGCTACAGGCAGTTGAGAGATCAGGCATAGCGCCGAACCATAGCTGCACAGAAGTCAGCAAATTCCTCTATTTGTTGTGGAGGTGAAGTGTGGTGTGGTTGAATACCGCGGTGCTCAGGTGTGAAACAGAAGGTAATGGTGAGATTAAACTCATCCAGGGACTTCATCATGTGGTCAAACCATTTATCAGCGTCGGGCCGGTAGGAGTCTGCCCAGCTAAGTCCGGTTCTCAGGTGCTTCACGCCTAGCTGACGTAACCATCTGATTGCATCATCAAGGCGATGATCTTCAAAATGAAACCACTGACAGATGCCGAATTCCGGAGTATAGTCTGAGAAGTGTTTGAGTGCAAGTTTAGGTGTGCCGTCTTCACGAAGGAGCCCCATGTAAAAGTGACGGTAGTATGAAGAGCCTTCTGCTTCCCTGTGGCGGGTAGTAGCTTCCCAGGCGCGGGGAAGATCATAGAGGCTATACCAATGGATCCTTGGCACCCTGCCGGAGAGAAGTTCTGCGGTACGGCGGAATCCAAACTCCTGCACCTCCTCAGCACCAAAGCTGGAGATTCCCACTTCTGTAACCCACACCGGGAGGTGAGTTACTGCCTGCACTTCTGCAATCCGCGAAGGCCATTCATTGATCTGCCAGTGATTCCAGTCTAAGGGGAAACCATGAACCGCAACTGCATTGAGGTCGTCAAAAGTTCCGAAGTTATTCAGTCTTTGGAGAAAATAAGGGTCGATCGGTGAAATGCCTCCAAGTACTCTTGTCAGCTCTGGTCTTTCGGCTTTCACTGCCTGCGCCGCCAGCTTCACCATGTCCGCGTACATGCGCCAGTCGGTGTCAATCTCAAAATCCCAATGTGATTTGTTATTAGGCTCATTCCAGAACTTAACAGCTTCAATCATTTTCCAGACTTGTTTTTCTTCTTAGGCTGAATCGTGTGGCAGGTTAACAGTTAACTGTCCACAGGAACAAAAATACTTTCGACACCGGGACAAACTCTACAGTTCAGTTCTGCAAAAATATAGTGCCAGGATTACATCCTTCGGGAATGAGGGACTATCTCCTATAGTAGAGAGGCCTGGTTTCTGCGGGATTGACGAGCCATATGATTCCTGAGGGGTGAAAGGTTCGCACCCAATAAATTACAACTGGAAGGATTTAGAAAAGCGCGGAGAGACATGGGGCAATTAAATATTTAAGCGGCTGGCAAAAAACATTTTGAAAATCCGGCTGCTATTCTAATTTTGCGCCCGGAGAGATGGCAGAGTGGTCGAATGCGGCGGTCTTGAAAACCGTTGAGTGTAACAGCTCCGGGGGTTCGAATCCCTCTCTCTC
>JAFAAT010000207.1 GCA_023426425.1 Bacteroidota bacterium
CCTCTGACCATTGACCATTGACCATTGACAATTGACCATTGACAATTTATACACCGCCTTCTCCCCGCCTCTCTACCACCATTTTACCCCGCCCTTATCACTTCTTTATCCCGGCTGTACCCCGTCATCCAGGTCCCTCCAAACTATGATCAAACTCCCGCTAAGCCGCGAAAAAACCGGTCAAAGCACACCTTTAAATATATAAAAGTTGTTGCATGGCACCTCAGGCGCTCCACATTTCCACTCAATATCTATCAACTTGTATTTGGTCCTTCCTCTTGCGACTAAACCGCTATGCCAACGGAAGCACAATCTCAAACACGGACCCCAACGGTTCATTATCTCTCACAGAAATCTTCCCCTTATGCTGCCGCACGATCTTCTCCGTAAGGTAAAGTCCCAGGCCGGTCCCTTTCGTCTTACGGGTATTCTCATTCCCCAGCCTGTAAAACTTCCTGAAAATCTTCGCCTTTTCCTGGTCCGGGATTCCCTCTCCCTGATCCGCCACTACCACCACTATTTTCCCTCCTTTATCAACAAGGCTAACCTCCACTGGCGCACCAGACGGTGAATATTTTATCGCATTTTCCAACAGGTTGCTAACTGCCATCTGGAGCATTAGCTTGTCACCAACTACATTGTATTCTTCATCAGGAAACCTGCCGCGAAACCTCTCAGGATAACTATTAGCGTAGTCATTGAACGTCCTTTGCACAAGCTCGTTAACATCCAAACGCTCTTTTGTATGCCTATGCTGCCCACCCTCCATCTGAGACGCCAGTAGCATATTATTACACAGATCGTTCAACCGGTTCGACTCCTTAATACATTTTTCTAGCAAGAGGTTCCGCTTCTCCTCATCAAGACTATATTTCTCCAGTGTCTGCAGATTGAGCTTAATTGCCGCCAGCGGCGACTTCAGCTCATGTGTCACAGAAAGCATGAAGTTGTTCTGCTGTCTGGACAGCCGGATGCTTCTGCGGAAGGAAGAAAATACCACAGCAGCGCCTATAAAGATCACCAGCAGAAACGTGCTCCCCTCTCCCATATATTGTTTCCATCTCCGCTCCCTTTTCTCCTCAAATTCTGCCTTTTGTTCCTCAAAATATACCCGTTGTTGCACACTGTCCACCTGCGTTCGAAGGTGGAGCATCTCCTGCTCAAAAATTATCTGGCTTTGCTTGTTCAGACTATAACCCCAAAAAAGCAATGCTGATATAGTGTATATCAGCAGCAGGAAATAGATTGTGTTGAAGAAACGCATCGGCCACTATTGTTTCTTGTTGCCCAGTTTCTCCACCCGCAGTCCCACCTGGAGGACCTCCGGCAAAGGATTAATTCGCATATTCTGCTCAAAGCTTATCTCATAGACACCCGGCTTCGTAAACACCATCGGGTTGTCGTTTCTGGTAATAGGCATTCGCTGTTCCCAGATCTCACCCATTCCTCTTCCCAGCCACTTGCCTGATTTCTCAGCCAACGGTATTTCAATTCGCGACTTCTCAGCCACGCTATCTCCAGGGCTTTTTGTATGAATCCACAACCATACATTAGAAAACGGATAGGCTTCTGTATGCCTGATCAGGAAGTAAAGATTGTAAAGAGCAGCGGTATCCTCAATCTCAAACTGAAACTTCGGTTTGAAATCATAACGCCAGGCATTCTGTGGAACAGAAACTGCTTTCTGGTAATATGGCGATGGCATACAACCACTCAGTATCACTGCAAATGACAAAACCAGTAAACTGCGGAAATACAAGTTCATTTTAGAGGTACTCTTATTTTTATAGCACATTCAGGACCTGTTCTTTTGCTTTTTCAAGTTCGTCCTTCATCTCGATAACGATCTGTTGAATGTCTGCATTGTTAGCTTTTGCACCAAGGGTGTTTATTTCCCTCCCCACTTCCTGCAGGATGAAGCCTAATTTCTTGCCTTTCGATACTTCCTGCTCTCCCATAATACTATGGAAGTAGGTACAGTGTTGCGCTAGCCTTGTCTTCTCTTCCGTAAAGTCCATTCTTTCTATATAAAAAATCAACTCCTGCTCAAATCTGTTCGCATCAAAGTTCTCATTATTGCTCACTTCCTTCAACGAGCTATTAAGCTTCGCGCGTATTTTCTCCGTCCGCTGCGCTTCCAGCGGCAGCACTTTCTCCAGCAATCGTTCAATGTTCCGAATGCGCCCACTCAGTTCTTTCTCCAGGGCTGCACCCTCATTCTTCCGGTGATTCATCAATTGCCGGGCAGCTTCCTCAACGATCACCTGCACCTGCGACCATTCTTCTTCCGGTAGCACATCCTGGTCGGGCACTACAACTTCAGGCATTCTCATCAGCGTCGACAGGATGTTTTCCTCTGGTACACCCAGCTGGTCTGCAATCTGTTTCATGCCCTGGTAATAGAAGATGGCAAGCCCCGTATTTATGGTCATCGGCTTGTTCGCCCCTTCCTGACGTATTGCAATATTGAAGTCTATGCTGCCACGAAGCAGGATGCTGCTTAGTAGCGATCTGATGTCGAGTTCATAAGACCTAAGGACCGGCGGTAGTTTCGTGCCCACCTCAAATTGCTTTCCATTGAGTGACTTAATTTCAACAACCACCTGGCGTCCACTGACTGTTCCTTCAGCACGCCCGAAACCCGTCATCGAGTACAACATAGTTTTTCTTTACAAACAAAAATGAGCAAACGTTTCACAATAAAAAAGCATTGCCCAATATTTGTCTTAAAATCGATCTAAATTCCTCTTAAAACTTCCCACCCGGCTCCCACAGGCGAATTAATTAGTTATTTTTGTTTGTATCCCCATTCCAATATGCGCATCCTCATTTATAGTTTTTTTGCTCTGTTGCTGTTATCTGCTACTGCCGGGCCGACAGCTGCCCAGTCACGCGCTGAGCTGGAAAAGCAAAGACAAAACATCCTGGAATCAATAAAGGAAACGCAACAGCAACTCGAAGCCACCAAAAAAGATCAAAAAGCGACAATGGCTCAACTGAGAGCCCTCCAAAACAAAGTTGCAGAACGCCAGCGCCTGATCAACAACATCAATCAGGAAGTCGAGTATATCAACAATAACATCAAGCTAAATTCCCGGGAAGTATCCCAGCTTAAGGAAAATCTCGAAACACTCAGGCTCCAGTACGCTCAGTCAATCCGCTATGCCTACAAGCATCGAAATTCCTATGACATGCTAGCGTTTTTGTTTTCTTCCGAAAACTTCAACGTAGCAATTCGAAGATTGAAATACCTGAAGAAGTACAGAGACTATCGAAAGGAACAGGCAGAGAAGATCAGGCTGACACAGGCAAGCATAGAGAATAAGATCAATGAACTAAGCTCTGTAAAAGCACAGAAAGACGTCCTCAGAACCGCCGAGGAGCAACAGAAACTCGTGGTGCTACGTGAGCAACAGGAGAAGGACAAAGTGGTTCGGGAACTGAAAGGAAGAGAAAAAGAGCTCGTAGGTGTCATCGGTCGCAATCAGAAATCTCTGCGACAGATGGAGCGCACCATTCAAACACTGATCCAAAGGGAAATTGAATTAGCCAAGAAAAGAGAGGAGGAAGAAAGAAAGCGTCAGCTCGCAGAACAAAAGAAACGTGAAGAAGAGCAGCGTAGACTCGCAGCTAATAACCCTGGGGTGAGCGTTAATACCGGATCAGGAATTAAAACAGTGGGAGGAAACACAGGCTCACCCTCGACTGCCTCCACCACTCCTGCAACCACTGCTACAGTCTCTCCGGCCACTAGCAAGCCAAATGTACCAACTGCCCGGCCATCCTATAGCCTGAGCCTTACACCTGAAGTGGCAGCACTTTCCAACAACTTCGAAAGCAACAAAGGCAAGCTCCCCTGGCCGGTGGAGAAAGGATTTATCGCTGAACGTTTCGGTGTAACCAAGCACCCTGTTTACAATATCAAACTCGAAAACAGTGGCATTGAAATTCAAACCTCACCCAATGCTCCCGCACGGGCAGTATTTAACGGGACAGTAAAGAGCATATTAATGGTTCCGGGCATGGGTCAATGCGTACTGGTGGATCATGGCCGTTTCTTTACAGTTTACTCACGGCTTGGAAACGTTGCCGTTAAGAAAGGGCAGGAGGTTGCAATGAAACAAACCATAGGCAATGTAATCGCAAATGAAAACGGCGAATACCTTATGCATTTTGAGCTGTGGAAGGTCGCAGCCAATGATAAATCATCCGCACAGGATCCTGCTCATTGGATTGCCCAATAAATAGAAACCAAAAAACAGAACCCTCCGGTGCGCAGGATCGACACCGGAGGGTTTTTCATTTGGTTTTGGGGTTAATCCATATTACTGGTATTTGGTTCCTGATTTAAGCGCCTCCATTACCTGCTCTTCTTTTCTCATCCTCAGCACCACCGCTTCTACGCCTGCTGGGTGCCACGGTATTCTTCCCGAATCGATAGGTGAAGGCAAGATTCACAACCCTTGTTTCCCTCTCTGCTGTAAAATGTTCCCGGTAGCCGGTATACTTAGATGTCGCACTCGGAAATCCTGTCCAAAAAATATCCTGAACATTCAGCCGGATGGTCGCTCTCTTTTCAAATAGGTTTTTCTGAATGCCTGCGTTCAACATCCACACAGGTTCAACTTCCATGTAGCCATAGACCTGTCGCGCCTGATACCAGCATCCCAGTTCAGCAGTGAAATCTCCGGGTAGCAGGAATGTATTGTTCGTATTGAAATCAAACGTAGGCTGCCCGTTTCTCAACGGTGTATTCGCAATGTTTCCCTCATATCTTGCATAGTACACGTTGAAATTGGTCACATTAGTCCACCATTTGTTTATCTGTATAGGGTAGGCTCCACTCAGTCCAATAAAAAGCATCTGATCAAGGTTCTTATTGGTCTGCACAGTAACCGAGTCTTCAGTATCACTCGGCTGAATCACCTCTGTAATTATCCCTTTGTTGATTCCATAGGTTATACTGGTCTGGTACTTCTGCTTGTAAGTGTGAGACAACTCCACAGAATAAAATGACGCCGGCTTTAGATAAGGATAACCTTCCTTATACGTTGTCCTGTCAATAAAGTATTTGAATGGGTTCAGCTGCTGGTAATTTGGCCGCTCAATCCTTCTGCTCAATGTTACACCGACGTCATGTGCCTTGCCTAGGTGATACTGAGCAGCCAGGCTGGGAAACAGCTGCACATAGCTGGTGTCAAATTTCTGTCCCGTCGTCTTTTGTTCCCAGGCTGCATTTGTATTTTCTGCACGTACGCCCAGCTGAAGACTAAACTTCTTAAGCTCCTTCTGGAGATTGACATAGGCTGCATTGATGTTCTCGTTATAAATAAAATGATTGCTGCGCTTCAGGTCCAGCACAAATTCATTTCCTGCTTTCTCAAAGAACAAAGGTTCGTTGTCCGCAGTTACGTATGCAGCTTTCACGCCCGCTTCAAACCGGGCATTCCCGCTCAATGGTTGCCTGTAGTCAGCCTTCACTGATCGTATTTGGGTGATACCCTGAAGATCACTGTTTAGATAATAGTCTGCAGGAGGTACACTACCCTCTGGCGCTTCATAACTCGTCTCAAAATGCTGCTTGCTGTCATTGCCAAAAGCAGCGTAGTCAAAGTCCACACTCAACTCTCTTCCACTACTGTCAAACTGATGCCTGAAGAAGGCATTTGCAGAGTAGTTATAGTAGAAGTTCTCGTGCCTTCCTTTAGTCTTGAAATTATAAATCAGGTTGTCATTACCGTCCAGTGCACGGGAATTATTATCAGCCTTGGGATTGAAGCTGTTGGTCACCCCATTCACTGATAGGCCAATACTCGTCTTTTGCGAGATACTATAGTCAATACCTGCATTAGCAATGTGGTTGTTGAAGTCAAACAATGCATAGTTGTCTTGATCATAACGGAATTCCTGTTTGTTGCCTTCCTCCACATTCAGAAACCTCCGGTCGAGCATCAGGTGGTTGAACCAGTACCTGCGGGCATAGTTGTAACTGCCATATAGATTCACCTTTTTATTTCTGTGGTTTACGCTTATCCCCGCTCCATACTTGGGATACACACCTTGTCCATAGGTAAGATTCACGCTTCCGTTCGTCCCCAGCCTCTGGTCTCTTTTTGTACGTATGTTGATGATCCCCGCATTTCCTGCAGCATCATACCGCGCCCCGGGATTGGATATAATCTCAATCTTGTCAATAGAGCTTGCAGGCATACTGCGTAGCACTGTGGCCAGGTCAGTGCCCGACATAGGTGTCTGCTTCCCATCTATCCAAATCATCACTCCCTGCTTCCCTTTTAGGGATATATTGTCGTTGTTGTCTACAGTCACCCCCGGAGATCTCTGTAGTACTTCCATTGCAGACGAGCCCGCACTCACTATACTGTTCTCCACATTGACTATCAACATGTCTGCCCTTACTTCAATAAACGGCCTTGACGCCCTGACAGAGACTTCCTTCAAAGTGCTTGAAAACTCTCCCATCACTATTTCTCCCAGGTCGTTGCTTCCAACCAATTGAAACTCTGCTGAACTGTACGGCTCATATCCTATCAGGCTCACTTTCAAATAGTACTTGCCTTCAGGAATACCTTCAATTAAAAACCTGCCTTCCGTGTCAGTAAGCCCCGCTTTTACAAGAACATTGCTATCTTTTAAAACCACCACATTTGCCGATACCACAGGGGCTCCCGTTCTGTCTTTTACCTGTCCACTGATCCTGTTACCTGTCTGCCTGGCTTCAGTATCACTTACAATCCCAATCAAAAAAATAAGAAGCAACAGTCCGTATCTCATAAAGCCTATTTGTTCTTCAAATGTATTGGCATGTTCCTGTTAGGCTTTCACCCAGTGCGGGGGAATTGGCTTTTTTTGCCTCACCCGCTAAGGGTGATTTATCAAAACCGCCATGTGACACATTAAAAAGGCTTTAGCTTTCAATGCATCTAAAGAATTATCTTCACTACTGTTTTATGTCAAATTGGAATCAGCACTCCCGCAGGTTTTTCTGGCTGATAGCCTGTCTGCTCGCTACTGTTTTCACTGTGGGGGAAGCCAGAAGCCAACGCTATCCTTTCTATAATCTCAATGTGGAAAGCGGTCTGATTCAGTCCCAGCCCAGAGTTTTGCTACAGGACCGGCTGGGGCACCTTTGGATAGGAACCCTGGGAGGACTGAGTAGGTACGATGGCCAAAAGTTTACAAACTTTTCTACCCGTAACGGCATGCTCAGCAATGCCGTATATGCTCTCGCCACCGATTCCCGTGGATTAATCTGGCTCGGTGGCACCGACGGCATTTCTTCTTTCGACGGACGCACCTTCAGACACTACGCAACAAGGGATACCGGCGCCGCTACTGTAGTCACCCAGATTAGCATTGACAGCAATAACACACTTTGGTTCCTAAGAGGTAGCAAAATCTTCCAATTGAAAAACGGAAAGGCGATTCCGTTTGCCACTCCGGATCGAAATGCACTGATTACATCATTGTTTGTTGAAGATGAGACACTGTGGTGTAGCAAAATGGGTGGTGGTGTGTACAGATATGGGGGCGGTAAATGGGACAGCCTCACCGCCAACCTCCCCGGACTTTTCATCACACAGATATATCGGGACCAGAAAAACCGGATGTGGTTTCCTTCGAACTACGGCCTCCTTACCGTCGATAGTGGACGACTGCGCCTCGCAGACCTCCCGGTCCAGCCTGTTGTTTCGCAACTCCCTGTCATGCTCTCCATCACCGAGGATCGCACCGGCGCCCTTTGGATAGGGACTGCCTCTGGGGTTCTCAGGATTGCAGACTCATCCTTGCAGGTATTCAACAAGCGCAGCGGCCTGAGTGACAACCCGTTCCGGGACATGCTTCTCGATGCCGAAGGAAATATCTGGATGGCTTCCGATGGCCAGGGCATCTTTCGATACTCCGGTACACAGTTCACCGTAATCGACGAGAGCACAGGTCTGGGTAGTGGACAAGTCACAAGTTTCGAAAGGGTAGGTAACCGCCTCTACCTCGGCACCTATGATGCCGGTCTTTATTTTTACGAAAATGGCTTGGTTGAACCTCTGCATCTGCCGCTTCAAAACCCTCCGGTCATCACCAGCTTGCAGTACCGCAACGGAAGCCTCTGGATCGGCACCCGTGGGGCAGGGCTTTGGCGATACAATGGTACTTTTTTCTATTCCTACCTTCCTGAAAACGGAAAAGTCTTATCAAATACTATCGCCACACAGTATCTGGATCGCCAGGGCCGCCTCTGGATCGGATTTTCGAACGGCGCTATGTTGTATAATGGTAGGACCTTCGAGACTGTGCTGGACAGAGTCCTCGTACAGGATTTCATCCAGCTCAACGACGACACAATATTCATAGCCACTTCCAAAGGCATACAGCTCTACGCCAATGGTACTGTTTATCCTTTTGTCACAGGAACACGTCTTGACAGTGCATCGACCCAGTGTTTTACTCTGCGCGGCAGGGAACTCTGGGCCGGTACCAGTGACGACGGTATTATAGTCTACCACCTTGACAAAAAAACTACCGTACCGATTAACCAATCCAACGGTCTGCAGTCCGACTTTATCTACAATATTGTTGTCGACAATTCGGGTGATGTCTGGGCCGGCACAGGCTATGGCATTCACCGCATCACTCTGAAGGATGGAAGCGAACCCTCTGTGTACTTCTACGGCAAAGGCCATGGAATGCGTGGCATGGAGAGCAACCATAACGCGGTCCTGAAAATGCCCGACGGCAGTATCTGGTTCGGCACCACTAACGGTGCACTCCACTACAAACCGCAGACTAAGCTCACAGAACCACAGCCCACGAGCATTGTTCTTCAATCGGTAAAGTTGCTCGGTGAAGCTAATCTTCACAAAGACTGGTTCGACAGTACCGATGTATGGTACCAGGTGCCGTACGGCCTCAGTCTACCCTACAAAAAGAACAACCTGTCTTTTACCTTCCAGGCGATTTCACTTAGCAGCAATGAGCAGATCCGGTACCGCTACCGCATCGATGGACTCGACGCCCCCTGGTCTGACTGGTCCCAGGCAAATACTGTCACCCTTTCAGCCCTGCCACCCGGGAAGTACACACTCCGTGTCCAGAGCATAGCCTGGGGCTCCGCTCTCGAGCCAAAAGAACTTGCCTATCCATTTGAGATTATTACTCCTTTCCACAAGACGAACTGGTTTAGATTGCTCGTATTGTTGGGCTGCATACTTCTGGGAATAAGCCTTCAATATCTGGTTAACCTGCGTAAACAGAATAGAATAAAGCTCCTCGAACGTCTTCGTCGCGAAGAGCAGAACAAAGTGCGTCAGAGAACGGCTGAAGACTTTCACGATGAAGTCGGAAACAGGCTCACCAGAATTAATGTCCTCACTAATGTATTGAAATCGAAAATCGGAAATCCTACACCTGAAACTGACCGGATCATTGAGAAGATTCAGGAAAACACCACCCAGCTTTATAGCGGCACTCGTGACATACTCTGGTCCCTCAAACCCTCAAATGACAACCTTTATGAAATCCTCCACCGGATTCGGGATTTTGCCATCGAACTGTATCAGGATACTGAAGTAGATTTCAAATTTATCGGTACAGATGAACGCTGGAAAAATCATATCCTTCCATTGGACGTGAGTCGTAATCTCATCATGATTTTCAAAGAAGCACTTAATAACTCCCTTAAATATTCCAATGCAAAAAAGGTTAAGTTAGAAGCCTGGCTTCGCGGTGACAACGTGCTTCAGTTAATCCTCATGGACTACGGCGATGGCTTTGACCTCCATTATGTGAAGAAAGGTCATGGCATTGAGAATATGCATACGCGCGCAAAAAGAATTAACGGCCGCCTTTACATAGACTCTCAGAAAGGAAAAGGAACAATCATCACTCTTACCTTTAGAATCCCAAGAGATCAGTTTGAACATAAGCTTCCCTAGTTTTTACACCTTTCCGGGGGATTTTCAATTGAGAAAACATTCGGAACTTTAGGTAAGTAAACAATCATTATGGCACGCAATCTGGATATTAGGGTAACACTGATTGAAGATGATGAAACTATTCGTGAAGGCTTCGCATACTTGATCGACAACACAGAAGGGTATCACGTAGTCAGCAGCTACCGCACCTACGAAGACGCCGCCCGCAGAATTGTTCATGATGATCCCGATGTCATTCTGTTAGATATTGAAATGCCTGGCACCTCTGGTCTTGACGCCATACCCAAACTCAAAAAGCTACTACCCGAAACCTACATTTTGATGCTCACTGTCTATGAACATGAACAACAGATTTTTCGCGCACTGGGAAATGGAGCATCAGGCTACCTCACTAAGAACACTCCGCCTGAAAGAATCATCAGCGCGATCCAGGAAGTAATGGAGGGTGGCGGCCCCATGAGCGCTCACATTGCCAGGATGGTCATTTCTTCCTTCAAACGAAATGAACAATCCCCATTAACCCGTCGGGAAACTGAAATACTTGAACAGATCGCCACAGGCAAAAGCCGCAAGCGAATAGCCGATGAACTGTTTATAGATCTGGAAACGGTCAAGTCTCACATCAAGAACATCTACCACAAACTTGATGTGCACTCGAAAGCAGATGCAATCAAAGCAGCAAAGGACAACAAGTTCATCTGATATTCCCGGCACTAATAAAGCCGAAGCCCTGCGCCTCTACACGATCTTCTTTCCTTTCATCGCGTCCTTAAGTGCAGCATCCATCACTCTTTCAGCAAACGGTCTGGACACATCGTTAAGCGCCTCCGTCTCTTTCTGAATCCGGTCCTTGTCTTTTGCTTCTATAGCTTCCTGAAGATCATTCATCTTTCCAAGCGTAAGTTTTATCTCATCACCCTCCAGGTATTCCCGGTGCTTCTGAAGGAACTTCTCCGTAGTCTCCAGCATCTGCTGCGCCTCTGTCGTGGCCTCTACCAAGGCCCGCGTCTGGATATCATCCTTTGCATGGGTAAGCGAATCCATCAGCATTTGCTCCACCTGCTCGTCCGTCAACCCATACTGCGGCTTCACTTCTATGCTTTGTGCCACACCACTCCGCAACTCTGTAGCACTCACCCTTAGAATACCATCTGCATCAATCAGGAAATTCACTTCTACCTTCGGCAGTCCTGCCGGCATAGAAGGTATTCCCGTAAGGTTAAACTCCGCGAGCTTCCGGTTGTCCTGCACAAGGTCCCGCTCTCCCTGGAACACAGATATCCGCATCCCACTCTGCCCATCTTTCTGAGTAGTATATTGTCTGCCGGCTTTGTTCGGAATCTTCGAATTCCTCGGAATAAGCACATCCATCAGTCCTCCCATGGTCTCTATTCCCAAAGACAACGGTGTAACATCCAGGAGTAGCATTTCTGTATTATTTCCTGCTAAAATATCAGCCTGCACCGCGGCTCCAAGGGCCACCACTTCATCAGGATTCAGCTGGTCGTGAAGTTCCCTGCCAAAGAATTCCCTTATTCTTTCCTTCACCAATGGTACACGCGTAGAACCTCCCACCATGACAACAGCGTCTATCTCCTCCCTGCCAACTCCTGCAT
>JAFAAT010000280.1 GCA_023426425.1 Bacteroidota bacterium
ATCGAGTCTGGAGAGGTCGAGCGGGGTGTTGGGGTGGAGGGAGACGATGATTATGTTTTCCTGGCGGTTGTTGCAGTCTTCCGGATTGTTGGCGACTTCGAGGACCTGGGATGGGGAGGTGAGGATGCCTTCTGTGAAGAGAAAGCCGAGGGCGAGCTCCGGGTCGTTGCCGGGAGTTCGCATGGTGACGGATATGGATTTAGTGGATCTGTTGGTGGTGGGGCCGTAGAGGAGTCGGATCTCGAGGGGCTCTTCTACAGCCAGATGGTCGAGCTCATCGGAGGAGGAGTCATTAGAGAATCTCTTTATAGGAAAGCTGTGGATGGAGGATTGAGGCATGGAGGTTTAGGATTTGGGAGTGAGGCTTACCGGAAGTGAAGCTTTAAATGCGTTCAGGTCTTCGGGAGTGTCGAAACTACGCAGGCTTTGGTGGTCTGAAGGGGTTAGTAGAAGTGTGTTATATGCCTGGAGGAAACGTCGAAGGGAGTGGTTACCCTGATGGAATGACTGCATCAGGTATTGTAACGTATCATGTTGGTATACAGCAAGTAGAGGCTCTGGTATTTGGCCGTTGGTGCTTGTAAATGCGACAGATCTATTCGACTCGAGTGAGGCGGCGGCCAGACATTGGATATCAGAAGGAGAGAGGAGCGGATAGTCGCATCCTATGACCAGGAAAGATGCCTGCGGATAAAGCATAACTGCAGAAAGTAGTCCGGCCATAGGGCCTATGTCGCCAAGGGAGGGGTGGTCGGGAATAAACTCGTAGGAGCGGTCGATATGCGGAGCCTGAACCTGGCTGCAGGAGATGAAGGCCTGGCTGCAGAAGGGTTTCAAGAGATTATATACGTGGTAGCGTTGGGGGAGGCCATGGTAGTTTATGAGGCTTTTGTCGGTGCCCATGCGGGAGCTTTTTCCGCCAGCGACCACCAGTCCGAACAGAGGATTCATGAGCGGGGGAGATTATCGAGGGAGGAACAAGTGATTGAATTCTGTATTTGATAGTGGGTGATGGCGCGGGAGAGGAGGTAGTCGCGGACTACCAGGAGGAGGTTTCCATTGACCACACCGGCCTGGTATGCGGAGATTATTTCGGAGACTGCGGGTTCGAGTCCGGTGTTTCTTTCGATCTCGAGCTTTCCAATCTCATCGATGATGAGCCAGGAGGGTTGGAGGGGTACGGACTGGCGGAGGATGGATTGGGCGGTTTGGAAGACCTCGTTATTGAACCTGAAACGGCCGACGGAGATATGGTTTGGGTGGGTGGCAGGGACCTCGAGAGGGTGCATGGTGGTGGTTGCTATGTCGAGCAGGCAACGTTTGCCGTCTATGTCGGGGGTGAGGATTCCGGCTGCGTCGGGGCAGTTGCTGACCCATTTGGCTAGGAGGGTGGTTTTACCGCTTTGAATAGGTCGGCTGAATATGTAAATATTATTTCTCAAGTTGATGTGGATAGAGACTGATGACTAAAAATACTAAAACGAAGCGAGAGAAACGATGGAGCCCGGTGTGTTGGCTGGCGAGCTGATAGGCGGGGCGAATCCAGGTGCGGAATTCGGGAAGGGCGGTGATTATTTGGCGGACGCCGGCTTTTTCGTTGGTGCTAGCTTTGGAAAGTCTGCGTTGGATCAGCCATTTGAGCGTGGGGTTGATGACAAAGACGAGGAAGCAGATGACCGCGAGGGTGCGCAGGATGAGGTAGAGTGCGCGGCTGGAGATGGCATTGCCTGAGAAAAGGACGGTGATGATAAAGGCGAGGACGAGGGTATAGCTGACGATTTTTTTGAACCTATTGCTTTTCCGGGGTTTGGCAGGTTCCGGGATGGAGGAGGGAGGAAGTTCGTTTAGCTTTTGGATAATAGAGGTGGCGTGGGAATCAATTCGGGCGGGTAGGTGGCCGATCCACCAGCGGAGTGCCAGGCCCCATAGTGCGTAGACGCCGGTGTATGCGGCGATGATCCAGAAGGAGAATGAAGTATCTGGCGGTAGGTGAAGTTCTTTGATGATGGACGAGAACAAACGATCGATGGCCTGCCAGAGGGAGCTGCCAAAGATGACTGTGGCGACGATGATCTTTTGGAGTGCGGATTCTACCATTGAGAGGGTGGCGAGGAGGATGGCGGCTATTTTGAAAGATGGGATGATGCGGAAGAGGCAGGCACCGAGGAGGCCCTGGAAGCCGACCGCGAGGTAGGCGGGCGGAGGGGACTGGGGGCTGACGGCAGCTTTTACCATGATGACCAGGATGGTGGCCTGGAGGACCTGGCGGAAGGAGTTTTGGCTGTAGCGGGCGATGAGGCTGATGAGGATGACAGCGAAGGCGCCAACGAAGAAGCCGGTGAAAGGGAGGTGGAGTGCATGCATCCAGCCGCCGAGGCCCGACTCAGCGAGGGCCCAGAGGGTAGTGAGGCGGAAGATGGATTGTTGGGAGGTTTGGGTGGTCACATTACTAAGGTAATATGTTTAGTCGGTGAGTTGGTGAGGAGTGTAGTTGATGTGAGGGTTAGAGTGATTTGCTTAGTCAGTGAGTTGTTGATTTGCGTAGTGGATGTGAGGGGAAGAAGGGTGGCGGATATGAGTTAGCGAATGCGCCGGATTTCGAGGTCGATGAGGGCGTGGTCGATATGAGCCTGTTCGAGGATACCGTTGCGGTAGCGGTATTTATTCTGCTTTTTGCTTTTCGTGTCGGTGAGGGTGTAGAGGTTGGTGCCTGTGTTGCGGATGGTATTTACCTGACCTGCCATTTCTGAGTAGACATGAGTTGTGCGGGCGGGCTCGTGGAAATAGAGTAGGGTGCCGCTGTAATCAAACCTGCGGTTGTGGTAGATTATGTTTTTATCCTTCCTGATTTCGTAGCGGTTATCCTTCCAGGTGGTTGTGCATGAATTGTGAAGTTTGTCATTGACATATGCTACCGAGGAGCCGTTGTGGAGGAAACCCTGTTTATAAGTGGCTCTGGATGAATAATTTACTTTTTGATTGAGCAATATTTTGAGGTTCATTTCCGTTACTACTTCATAGATAGTGGCGTCGCCCTGGGTGGATTTGGTAGCATGTATTTGGCCGACCCGCTGCCCTTCGTGTAAAACCACATATTGAAGTTTTACTGTGGAGCTAGTGGTGGCCGGAGAGGGAGAGGCGAAGCTGAGGAGGCAGTATGCGAAAAAAGAACTCAACATGACAGTGATTGTAATTTACTGAACTAAAATGGTTTGGCCGAAAAATACGTACCAAAGCACAAGCGGGCCCGGGTGAAAAAGCAGCTGTGCTGGCACAACCTTTAGACACTAGGCAAAAAACGATGCCTGAAAGGGTTTAACTTTTTAGAAGGAATATAGGGCATACACCGTGCCATATATTAATTAAAGAAAACAAGGTTATGAGCAGTTTGGAATTAGAGCAATTGGGAAAGTGTATGGATCACCTTGCTTACGTACTGAATAAGATAGGAGTCAAAGAAGCCAGAATCAACAATGGAACTGTTGATTTTAGCCATGATGGCTCTCCAATAAATCAAGAACTCATGCATAATTTATGCAACCATATATCGACTCTTTACCGTGAAGATCTCGCAGAGAAAGAGGAGGAAGATGTAGATCCTGATTTTTACTTCAGTATATAGCAGTGGCATTCGTACTCTCCGAATGAGTATGTTTAGTGCAGATGTCGCAGGTTTGCCCTTAGTTTTGCAGCCATAAATTAGTACATGGCAAGAAGACAGGGAGCAGGCGAGGATTTGCCGAAGGCGAAGCTGACCAAAGAAAACATGCGGGAGGGGCTGGTAATATTTAAGTACCTGCGCCCTTACCGGCAGAAGTTTGTTTTGGGGTTGGTGTTTATTGCGCTATCGGCGGGTACTACTATGGCATTTCCTTACCTGTTGAAGTTGTTGATAGACAGTGCACAGGCCATTGAGGAAGGGGCGGTTCCGGATTGGTCGCCGGGGCAGATTGCGCTGGTGATGATTGGTGTGCTTACCTTTCAGATGATCTTTTCGTTTATGCGCATCTACCTGCTAACCTATGTGGGAGAGCATGCGGTGGCGGATATGCGGAAAGATATCTACCGGAAGATGATCATGATGCCGATGGATTTCTTTGCCCAGCGGCGGGTGGGGGAATTGAGCAGTCGTATTAGTACGGACGTGGTTCAGATACAAGATGCGGTGACTGTGGTGCTGGCGGAGCTGCTGAGGGGAGTGCTTACCCTTATTATTGGGATAGGGTTGATCCTATATTTATCCTGGGAGCTCACGCTGGTGATGCTGTCCGTGATTCCAGTCATTATTGTAATAGCGATTGTTTTCAGTAAGAAGATAAGGAAGTTTTCCCGGCAGGCGCAGGACCAGCTTGCGGATTCCGGGACAATTGTGCAGGAAACGCTTCAGGGGATCAGCAATGTGAAAGCCTTTAATAATGAATGGTTTGAGATAAGGAGGTATAGTAAGAGCATCCAGGATGTAGTGATGCTAGCGGTGAAGAATGGACGCTACCGGGGGATGTTTGTTTCTTTTCTGCTGTTTAGTGTGTTTGGCGCTATTGTGTTTGTGATCTGGTATGCGGTGTATGTGCAGCGGATGGACTTTGGTAGTCTGACGGCGTTTGTAGTGTTTACGGCATTTGTGGGTGGAACGATGGCTGGGTTTGCGGACATGTATAGCCAGTTGCAGAAGACACTGGGCGCGACGCAGAGAGTGAGGGAATTGCTGAGGGAGGAGACAGAGCAGGTAAGTGTTTCAGAGGAAGACCTCAAGGAAGAGTTTAGGTTGCAGGGGGCGGTGGAATTTAGGGATGTAGTGTTTACCTATCCGTCGAGACCGGAGGTGAGTGTGCTGGAGCAGGTGAATATAAAAGCCGAGCCGGGGCAGCAGATTGCGTTGGTTGGGCCGAGTGGAGCGGGGAAAAGTACCTTGATCTCGTTGTTGCTTAGATTTTATGAGGAACAATCGGGAGAGGTGTTGTTTGATGGTAGGCCTGCTAGGGAGGTTCCGTTGAGTCAGCTCAGAAAACAGATGGCTCTGGTGCCGCAGGACGTGTTGTTATTTGGTGGGACGATAGAGGAGAATATAGCGTATGGTAAGCCTGGGGCGAGTCAGGCTGAGATAGAAGACGCGGCGAGGAAGGCGAATGCGCATGAGTTTATTAATCGGTTTCCGGAAGGATATAAAACAATGGTGGGGGAGCGGGGAGTAAAGCTTTCGGGTGGTCAGCGGCAAAGGCTGGCGATTGCGCGGGCGATATTGAAAGATCCGACAATATTGATACTGGATGAGGCGACCAGTTCGCTGGATTCTGAGTCGGAGGCGCTGGTGCAGGAGGCGCTGGATAATCTGATGAAGAACCGTACTTCTTTTGTGATTGCGCACAGGTTGTCGACAATCCGGAACGCGGATCAGATACTTGTGTTAGAGCATGGGAGGGTTAAGGAGCAGGGGACCCATGCTGAGTTGATCAGGATAGAAGATGGGTTATACCGGAGTTTGAGTAAGCTGCAGTTTGAGGTGTAGGAACACTCATGGGCAGTTGAATGAAATCAGCTCAGTATAAGGCAGACATTTATTGGAAGTTTGCATCATAAAGAATTATCTTGTCGGGAAATTGTATCTATAACAATATGAAGACACGTAATCTCTTTCTGATTCTGGCTATTGCATGTATGGGGCTGTCGATCAGTGCCTGCAAAAAAACTACCGACGAGAACAATCTGCAGACCATCACGGTTGGGGGCTTGCTGTCGAAGACCGGTAACTGGTCTACACTGGGTATCACTTCAGAGGCAGCGATGAATATTGCTGTGGAGGATATCAATAAGTACCTGGAACAGTCAGCGTCTAAATATCGCCTGGCGGTGCAAACCTTTGATACTAAGCTTGATCCGATACTTGCTACGCAGTATTTGTCACAGTCACATGCGAAGGGATATAAGTTCGTGATTGGTCCGCAGTCCAGTGCTGAAGCTGCGGCAGTGAAGGCATATGCAGATTCAAGTGACATACTGGTGATTAGTCAGAGCAGTACGGCGGGCAGTTTGAGTATTGCTGGTGACCATTTGTTGAGGTTTTGTCCGGATGACAAGCTGGAAGGTGCTGCTATGGCGAAGACCATTTATGGGCAGGGCGTGCGTGGACTGGTGACGGTGGCGAGGGATGATGCTGGAAATAAGGGGCTTCAGAGTTCGGTAGGTAATGCATTTGCTGCGCTTGGTGGCGAAGTAGATGCTAAACCAGTGTATGCGGTTGATCAGACGGATTTTACTGCGTTGCTGGCAGATATCAAGGCACAGGTTCAGGCGTATACGGCAGTTCATGGAGCTTCCGGGACCGGAGTTTACCTCGCTTCATTTGACGAGTTTGTGCAGATATTTGAGCAGGCGGCTCAGGATCCGGAATTATCTTCTGTAAAATGGTATGGTGGAGATGGTGTGGTTCATAGTGCTGCACTGACTGCAAGTCCTGCGGCTTCGGGATTTGCTGTGGCTACTAACTATTTTGCTCCGGCGTTTGGACTGCCACAACAGGCACAATCCAAGTGGATGCCAGTAGCCCAGGAGATTCAGGCGCGGACCGGGTTGAGCGCTGATGCATTTGCGCTGGCGACGTATGATGCCATGTGGGTGATTGCGAAGACCTATAGTTCGATGAATACTTATCAGCCTACGTTTGAGACATTGACAGAGCGGTTTTTGGCTGAGGCGGATTTATATTATGGAGTTACGGGATCTACCTTGCTGAATGAGGCTGGTGACCGCGCGATTGGAAGTTTCGACTACTGGGGAATTGAAAAACAGAATGGAAACTATGTTTGGGTGTTGAAAGGACGCTCTGAATAGGATTCCAGGAAACTTAATATCATAAAATGCCGGGTTCTCAGGACGATTTAGCATTTGCTAAGCGGGACGGACTGAGGAACCGGCATTTTTTGTTTGAGTTTGGTCCTGGGTTAATAAATAAATGAACGGGTTACCTCAACCTGATTTTTGTATTAATTATTGGTCGTGCTTTGTAGTTGCTGGTTGACCAGAATCTGAAGGGAGTGGTTTCTATATCCTTATTTGTTACCGATCAACTTATGGATGGTGCTGAGGCCTTATTCGGGTTATCGCCTTCCAAGCATAATTGGCATTATGTTAACTAACGCCTTTTCCTTTGCCTGCCTAAGTCTGTTGTTTACGTTCATCTCATTGGTTGCAGGACCCTCACATCCGCTAAACTAAGAGGCGGCCCCAATGGTGCCGCCCCTTCTCCTTTCCCTAAGAGATCATTAATAGTAGCTAGGCTGATTTCTGCGCATGAACTGGTCCATGTATTTCTTACAGGTGTTCCAGATCTCGCTCTTTACATCTTCGTTTACTCCTTTGAAAGAAGCAATAAACTGTTCTGCCTGTTCGTTTAGCTCCTTGCCGAGCACATCCAGGTGATTGTAGAATACATCATCTGTCAGAGTGTGCCGGCCGTCTGATGAGATTGCGCTCCTGACAAAAACTTCCGCAGAATGCTCGTCTACCAGCTTCTTGGCGATGGTGCGGAACCTCTCGAGTTGATTTTGTGTACCCTTCATAACGGCAGCATTTTAATAAAGTGTAGAAAATTATTTTCGGCGAGTTATCTATATAAAAACCTTGCCATCAATCAGTTGTAGATTGGCGTGACATTTGTTAAATGCGAAATGCTCCCCCGATATGAGGAGCATTTCATACATATTTCGAACTGAGTTTAAGCTACTGCTTCTCCGTACAGCTCAGCCTTAAGTGTTTTGACTCTTTCATCGTTCAGGTAATCATCGAAGCTCATTTCCCTGTCTATGAGACCGCCTGGGGTGAGTTCGAGGACCCTATCGGCAACAGTTTGGGCAAGTTCATGGTCACGTGTGGTGAACAGGATGGTGCCTTTGAAGTCTTTCATGCCATTGTTGAGGGCGGTGATGCTCTCCAGGTCAAGGTGGTTGGTGGGCTCATCGAGGAGCAGGAGGTTGCCCTTCTGCATCATCATACGGCTGAGCATGCAGCGCATCTTCTCTCCCCCACTGAGTACCGAGCACTTCTTAAGGGTCTCTTCGCCGGAGAATAACATACGGCCGAGGAAGCCACGGATGAAGGTTTCGTCCTTTTCTTCGGAGAACTGACGCAGCCAATCGATGAGGTTTTCGTCGCGGCCTTCGAAGTATTTGGAATTGTCGTTGGGCAGGTAGGTCGGCGTGATGGTGACGCCCCATTTGAACTTGCCTTCGAAATCGGTATCTTCTCCTGCAAGTATCTGGTAGAATGCTGTAGTAGCCAATGAGTTAGAGGATACAACTGCTATCTTCTGCCCCCTCTTTACATCGAAGCTGATGTTTCGGAAAAGAGGTTCACCATTTAATGATTTGCTGAGGTCTTCTACTTCCAGTATCAGGTCGCCGGCTTCGCGGACCTGGTTGTTGAACAGGATGGCCGGGTACTTACGGTTGGAAGGCTTCATATCTTCCAGCTTGATCTTGTCGAGCGCTTTCTTACGGCTGGTGGCCTGTTTGGACTTAGAGGCATTGGCCGAGAAGCGCGCAATGAACTCCTTCAGCTCGGCGATCTTGTCTTCTGCCTTACGGTTTTGCTCAGAGCGCTGCTTGATGAGGAGCTGGCTTGACTCGTACCAGAAGCTGTAGTTTCCGGTGAATATCGTGATCTTGCCGAAGTCGATGTCTGCTACGTGGGTACATACTGCATCGAGGAAGTGACGATCGTGGGAGACAACCAGGACTATTTTGTCGTAGTCTGCGAGGAAATTCTCGAGCCAGGAGATGGTTTCCATGTCGAGGTCGTTGGTAGGCTCATCGAGCAGGAGGATATCGGGGTTGCCGAAGAGGGCCTGCGCGAGGAGGACACGGACCTTTTGGTTACCGTCGAGTTCTTTCAGTAACTTGTAGTGAAGGTCTTCTTTGATGCCGAGGTTGCTGAGGAGGGTTGCTGCATCAGATTCTGCGTTCCAGCCATCCATTTCTGCGAACAGTGCTTCAAGTTCACCTGCTTTGATGCCGTCTGCTTCAGTGAAATCTTCCTTGGCGTAGATATCATCCTTTGCCTTCATCACCTCGAAAAGCCTGGTGTTGCCGCGCATAACGGTTTCCAGCACAGGAATGTCGTCGTACTCGTAGTGGTTTTGTTTCAGGACACTCATGCGCTGATCCTTGGAAATCTCCACTTTGCCGGTGGTTGGATCAATTTCTCCTGAAATTATTTTTAGGAAAGTGGATTTGCCTGCGCCGTTTGCTCCGATGATGCCGTAGCAATTGCCTTCGGTGAAACGGATGTTTACGTCTTCGAATAGAATCCTTTTGCCGTACCTGAGTGATAAGTTATTTACTGAAATCATAATCTCGTGATCTGTGGGCAGTTAGCTGTTGTCAGCAGTAAAGTGAATGCGCTGCCCCTACAATTTTGAGGTGCAAAGGTAGGTTAATAAAAGCGGAGTTGAGGTTTTGGATATGTGAAAAATCGCTGAAATGTCAACTCTCCTGCACAAACTGGTGGAGGTGGTTGCGGGCGTAGGTGATCAGCGTTTCGACGGTGGAATCGTTGAGGAGCTGGAAGCGCTGGTCGAGGATTTCGAACTCCTTGAGTTCTTCATAGAGGTGGGCGAACTCCTGGTTGCTGATTTCCTCTTTATCGAAATACTGGACGTTGAGGACGTAGACCTTGAGGACATCATCGAGGAGCAGTGCCATTTCGTTTGCGTGGATCTGTTCGAGCAGTTCGGGCATGTCGGGGAGGAGCCAGACATAGCCATTGACCAGGAACTGGATGAAGCCCCCCTGCCCTACCTGGTTGCGGAGGTAGTCGTAGGACAGCAGCAGTTTTTGGGGGCCGGTGAGCTCGTCGAGGAATGCGAAGTCGGCGCGTTTATAGAGTTCCTCGTGGAGGGGTGTGGCGAGTAAGTCGTACAGGCTGTCGACATCGTTGCTGGCGAGGGTGCGCTGGAGGGTGAGTTTTTCTATCTGGGGGAGATAACCGGACATGGTGCAATCTAAAATCTTTTATAAAAGCAACCAAGTGTCATTCACAACCGCTTAACAAAAGCTTAATGGATTGTAGACTACATTGCAATCTAAATCAAAGAGAGTATGAAAGACCATACTAAGGGTGGTGTATCAGGGCTCATCTTCAGGCTGACGGCACTAGGATTTGCTGTGGCTGGTTTATTTCATTTCTTCACATTTGTGCTACTGAGGACACCTTCAGCGCCTGCGCCAAAGAAACAGCAGGTGCAGACGACGGATTTTCCTGAGGAATCGCAGGAATCTAAGAACCTAAAAGAGCGGCTGCTCAAGCCGACGAAGCCGGTGATTGAGTACACCCCGGTTTTTCGGCCTAAGGAGTTGATTGAGGTGACGGGAAAGACGGGGGCGACTGAGGGCAAGGAGTAGCCCCGGGAAATATACCCGGGAGGATATACCTTAGGAGAGGAGGCAGAGGGAAGCTATTGGGGATAGTTTGGTGAGCCCTTGGGGATGCTTTAGTGAGGCTTTCGCGATGCTTTAGTGAGCCATTTGCGGAACGTTTGTGTAACCTTTCCGTGGTTATTACTCCTCCCGGCAGGCGATGGTGAAATCAGGGGTGACAAGTGTCATTTTTGTTTGCAAATCAGAAGGCAATTCAGAGATGCGCTGGAATTATGATATTAGCCTGACAAATGGCGGGAAAAGCTCAAGTAATTTCAGCAGAGATAATCTGAGTGATATGATTGATGAGACCACGCTGCTGGCGGCTTCTGTTCCGGTGTTGTTGTTTATGGGGATTGTGGGATACCTTGTTTATTCGTGGAAGAAGAACCGACATTTTTTTTGAATCCGTGAGGGACTAATGCTTTATTTTTCTTTTGGATGTATAGGTGAAAAATAAATAGTTCATCTATATTTGCTGCCATGAGGATTGGAGCAAAATATATACTATTGTTTTTGCTGTGGGCGTTGCCTTTTATAAGCCTGGCGCAGAAGCAACCGGTAAAAGTGGAGGAAAAGAAAGAAGGAATTGTGGTGTTGAAACTAGTGTTGTGCAATCCGAAGGATGAGGAATATTGCCTGGTTTCTCACAATATACATTTCAAGAAGAACACCCATACGTTGAGTGTCGGGGCGATAGAAAAGCTGGCTGATCCAGGTGAAGCCGGTTCGATGCCATTGAGTACTGAGCAGGCTAAGCAACTCTTATCGGTTTATAATACTCACAAAGGCTTTCATAATGTAGCGGCAACGGGTTTTTTTACCAGGGAAATACTTGCGACCGGTGCAGGCTGGAAACGGTTTAAGAGCGGAGCATTATACCTGTCGAAGTATGTTGGGAACTACGATTGGAATACGGTGTATGTGGTGTATAAGGTAAGAGGGAATTTTGCGTTGAGCGGGCAGGAATATTCAGGGTTTTACAACAAACTATACGACGAATATTACCAGGGGAAGCATAAGGAGCCGGTGCACTATCCGGTGGCGGAAGTGCTTTCGATAGAATGGTTTAAACCTCTCAGCAAGAAGGAACTGAAGAAGCTGGATTTAAAGGTTTGTACGATGCCTTATTACAGATTGAAGATTGCGGGAGTGGAAGATTTTCTGGACCAGGCGGAAGCTGGGAAGAGAGATCTTGCGCGGTAGACGTCGTCGTTGAATGAAGTTGCAGACCCTGCCATTGGCGGGGTTTTTATTTGGTTGGTGAAAATGGAAACCTCATGCGCTGGATTGGCAGGAGAACAAGTGGCAACGTAAGTGATCGCCGTGGACTTGGCGGTGGAGCATTGATAGGTGGAGGGGGAATCGGGGCTGCATTGATTGGGTTGATTATTTATTTGTTGGGAGGAGACCCATCGCAGGTGATAGGGCCGGGTTCGGAGCCACAGACTGCGGAAGAGCGGGTGGCAGAAGATTCGGCTGCTCAGTTTGTGAGTGTGGTGCTGGCGGATACGGAGGATGTCTGGAATAAGCTGTTTAGAGAAATGGGAGGTGACTATAAGGAACCTACCCTGGTGTTGTTTTCGGGGTCGACAAGTTCGGCATGTGGCAGTGCCAGTTCGGCTATGGGGCCGTTTTATTGCCCATTGGATGAGCAGGTGTATATTGATCTATCTTTTTACAGGGACCTAAAGACACGATTTAAGGCGCCGGGTGATTTTGCGATGGCCTATGTGGTGGCACATGAAGTGGGGCATCATGTGCAGCATTTGCTGGGGATAGCGGAGCAAGTGCGCAATCAGCAACAAAGAATGAGTGAGACGGAGGCGAATGCGTTGTCGGTGAGACTGGAGCTACAGGCGGATTTTTTTGCGGGCGTGTGGGCGCATCATGCGCAGGCTATGCACAATATATTGGAAGAAGGAGACATTGACGAGGCGTTGAGAGCGGCGAATGCGATTGGAGATGACAACCTCCAGCGGCAGTCGCAAGGCTTTATTGTGCCTGAGTCGTTTACCCATGGGACATCTGAGCAACGCAGGTTCTGGTTTCGGAAAGGATATGAGACCGGAGATATTGAGCAGGGGAATACCTTTGCTGCGGAGCTGTAGGGGTGAAGGGGAATTGCATTAGCTTCGCCCCCAGAGGTAAAATAATCACATGAAAAGCTTTGCAAGTGATAACTATGCGGGAGTACTTCCTGAAGTGATGGAGGCGTTGAGGCAGGCCAATGAGGCACATGCTGTTTCCTATGGTAATGACTTGTTGACAGAACGAGTGAAAAAGCAGTTTCGGGAAGTCTTTGAAGCGGACGTGGAGGTTTTCTTTGTGTTTAATGGAACGGGGGCTAATGTGCTGAGTATTAGTGCGGCCACACAGGGGTATAGCTCGGTGTTGTGTGCTGAGACCTCACATATATACAATGACGAGTCGACGGCACCGGAGACATTTACGGGTTGCAGGTTTATACCGGTGCCTGTGAACCTACAGGGGAAGCTGGAAGTGAAGGAGCTTGAGAAGAAGATCATACGCAAGGGAGACCTGCATTTTGCGCAACCTGCGATGATATCTGTGACCCAGTCGACCGAGTACGGGACGGTATATACTACGGATCATCTGAAGGAGATAGCCTTGCTGGCGAAGAAGCATGATTTGTTTCTGCACATGGATGGCTCGAGACTGTACAACGCAGCAGCGAGGCTGAAATGCGGGCTGAAGGATATGACCACAGAAGTGGGAGTGGATATACTATCGCTGGGAGGCACTAAGCTGGGGATGATGTTTGGCGAGGCTGTGGTAGTTTTTAATAAGAGACTCGCGGAGCATATCAGGTACAAGCATAAACAAGTGATGCAGCTTGCATCGAAGACCCGGTTTATTGCAGTGCAATATGAGGCGTTGTTGAAGGATGAGCTATGGCGCAGGCCGGCGAGTCATGCAAATGAGATGGCCAAGAAGCTCTGTGAGGTAGTGAGCCGACAAAGGAAAGTGAGGGTGACTATGCCTGTGGAGGCGAATGCTGTGTTTGCGGTGATGCCGGAGATGTGGATTGAGCCATTGCAGCAGGAGTATCCGTTTTATGTGTGGAATGATGCTACGGGTGAGGTGAGGCTGATGTGTTCGTTTGATACGGAGGAGCGGGAGATTGAGGGGTTTGAGGCGGCGATGCAAGCGTTTTCAATGGATAATTAGTAATTGATAATTGATAATTGATAATTGTCAGTTGTTATTAGGAGTGATTTGGTGCCACCTAAGACATTAGCCATGGCAGGCGATTATGCTGGGAAACATTCCAGATTGAGGAGTCGTTCTATGCATTTCCTGATTGCGATTTAAGCAGGATTATAGGACGTAGCCAGGTCACAGGCTGGACGAAAACAGGGCGGAGAAAGGACGGTGGTATTTGGCTAAATGTCCATTCCCCTTATAAAATCAGTAACGAGATAGGCGGCTAGCTTTGCGGTCATTTTATCCTGGCGGCCGTCATGGAGCGCTACTGCGCCTTCGGTGAGATGCAGGTAGGCAGGAGTGGTATGCTGGCGACACCGGTGAACAAACTTTCTTGCTTCCAAAGGAGTGATACCTGAGGGTGTAGCTGCGCTGGAAAGTGTGCCCTGAATGCAGTCCAGGTCGAGTTCGATGCCTGTGGGGGCATCTGCAGTGAAGTGAATGGCTTCGTCTACTGCGGCGGAAAAGGAGGTTTTTTCATGCAGGAAGATATCTTCAAAGAAAGAAACCTGGAAATCTTCATCAGCAGCCATGGCATCCAGCATAGGCTGGCTGTTATAGTTTCTGTGGAGACCTACTATGGCGTATTTTTTCAGGTAACCTTCGTGCTTTGCATAATGAAACCCGTTGCCGCTATGCCTGCCTTCGAGAGGGCGGTAGTCGGCGTGGGCGTCGAGATTGATGCAGTTGATGGGCTTTCCCAAAACCTGGCTGGCGCCTTTCAGGATCGGGTAGGCATTATTGTGGCCCCCACCTATGATGATTGGGAGCTTTCCGGAAACTATGATAGCTGTGATGACAGGGTGAACGATGTCGTCAATTTCCTGCACAAGCGGACGAAGAGATTCGGGTGGCAGGTTCTGAGAACGGGCTATGAGTTCCGAGAAATCGAAAGCGCCTAATACTGCGAGCTGTTTGCCCTGTAGTAGCTCGGATTCCTGCACATTCAGGATGGCCTGGAGTGCGGGTATCCAGAAACCAGCGGTGCCTGCTATGCCTCCGTTGGCGCGGACACCAATGTCTTCAGGAATGCCCAGGAGCACATATTTTACGGTGGATGTCTGCAGCCATTCCTGCCAGTTACCGGCTGTAACAGTCTGTACGTTTTCGCCGAACTTAGTCTCCCCTACCCTTTTGTTTACCAGTTTATCCAGCTCATCCTTTTTCAGGATATTCAGCATATTCATGTGCATGCAGTGTTTGAAAACTTGTATGAATTGATTTTACCTATCAGTGGATTTGCGGTTAAGCCGATTCATGACGTAAATTTGCGACTTTAAAAGCATAAGCGATGTATCCTACAGAAATAGTTGCCCCAATGAAGGCAGAAAAGACCGAGAGGGGATT
>JAFAAT010000318.1 GCA_023426425.1 Bacteroidota bacterium
ATCAGTTGACGCATCAGTATCTGTGACTACACCAGGTTTCCTCGGTGATGTGAAACTGTTCCACAAAGAAAGAACCAGCACCACATGGGATTCTCTGACCCTTACTCAGACATCCCCCGGTTCTTACAACGGTACCATTCCAGCCAAACAGGAAGGTACTATCGTCGACTACTATATCGCTGTATACGATAACTTCGGAAGCGGTGTCCCCAATAACATAGCTCCGGCAGGCTATTTGTATGATGCAGTCACCTTCCTCACAAGCAACATCCCCTACCAGTTTGGCGTTGGCATCGGTAAGAAGACCGGTTTCGATTTCGAGTCAAATCTTTCCGGCTGGACTATCGGTAATGCCCAGGGCGACAATGCCACTTCAGGTATCTGGGTTCATGCAGAACCTGTAGGCTCCTTTGTAAATTCTGCCTCCGGACAGGTGCCGGTTCAGCCAGGATATGATAAAACGCTTGGTCAGGGTCAGCAAGGCAAGGCTCTTGTTACAGGAAACGCACCTTCTACTCTGTCTCAGGTGGGAACTGCTGACGTGGACAATGGCAAGACCACGGTGATAACCCCCGTTTTCGATCTTACTGGCTTTACTAATCCTGTGTTTGAATACTATCGCTGGTATTCAAATGATATGGGTGGAGCTCCCGGTGAAGATTACTGGACAGTACAGATTAAAGACGAAGCAGGAAATATCTGGTTTAAAACTGTAGAACGCACCCGCGCATCCGACAATTCCTGGAGACGCAGGATCTTTGCACTACACGAATATCTGCCTACCAGCACTAAGGTACTTATGCGATTTGTGGCAGAAGATATTAACTCCGGTAGTGCCGTTGAGGCTGCAGTAGATGAGCTGTTTATCTACGACAACGCGAGCGTGACATCCATCGACGGTGTGGCTCAACCTCAGAAGGCACTAATCTACCCTAACCCCGCCACTAACCTGGTAAATATCAACTTTGAAAGTCCTACAACGGGTACAGTGTCTATCTATGACCTTTCAGGGAAAGAACTCCAGGTGACGGAAGTCTCCCAGGATAATGAACTTTCACTGAATGTAGCTGCCTTACCTTCAGGCGTATATTTTGTAATGATTAAAACAGACAAGAGTATACAAACACACAAAATCTCTGTGTTACACTAACTGATGCGACTAAAAGGAGCTGGGAGTTACCCAGCTCCCATTAAGAAATGTTTATTGGTTTTTATAAACTAATATGGCAGAAATAGGTTAGTTTTGCCTACCAATTTCTATAAAGTATATGAAAAAGTTTATTGTTGCGATTGCTGCTCTTGGTACATTAGGTCTTGGCCTAACATCTTGCTCAAAAGATGAGATCATTGATGATCTTATTTCAATCACCATTTCCAAGGCTGCTGAGGCTGAATTCACCATCCCTGTAATTCCTGTAGGTGGTATAGACACCACACTCGGCGAGTCAATGACATATTTCAATCTCGACAGCCTGATTCGGGAAGAAACTGACGGTGAGCTGGACCTTAGTTCTATTGAATCAGTCACTATCGATAAGCTGACACTTGCTCTCGATGAATCAGGTGCCAACGCCGCTGACCAGGACAACAACCTGTCAAACTTCGAAGAAGTGAAGATCGTTTTCAGCTCCGATGCGAACTCCACTCCGCTTGAGTTCTCCGTGAACATTCCTGACGAATACACTACCTCAATAGATTTTACGGTTGACCAGACGGCCAGCATCAAGAACTATATGGAAGGCAATAACTTCGGTTACACTGTTTCAGGTAAGATTCGCAAAGCCACCACCCATGAACTCGATGGTAATGTAATCATGAAGTTTAAGGTTAAGGAATAGTATAATCTAACTATGCTAAAAGGCTGTTCTGATCGCAGGACAGCCTTTTTTCTATTCAACCAATTCTGTATGCTACTGCTTCCTTGGTTGCCATACCTGAAAATAAAAAACCGCCCCGGAGGCGGTTTTGTCTTTCTGTCTTGCTATTGTCTTAAAAGCGTTCCAGTCCGCTAAAGAAGAAGTCGCCTTCAATCTTTGCATTCTCATCGCTGTCAGAACCATGTACTGCATTTTCACCCATAGAGGTAGCATACAGCTTCCTGATCGTTCCTTCTTCTGCCTGAGCAGGATTGGTAGCACCGATCAGTTTACGGAAATCAGCTACAGCATTGTCTTTCTCCAGGATAGCAGCCACGATAGGTCCGCTGCTCATGAACTCAGTCAGCTCACCATAGAAAGGACGCTCATTATGAACTTCATAGAATTTTTCGGCCTGCTGCCTGCTGATCATGGTATACTTCATTGCTACAATCCGGAAACCACCATTGCAGATCATTTGCAGGATATTCCCGATGTGACCGTTGCGAACAGCATCCGGTTTTATCATTGTAAAGGTACGGTTAGTCATTGCACTCATTTTTGAGGCGCAAAACTAGGGTTTATTTGCCATTTGCTCAGGACATGCTGAATATTGCCTTAAAACGAGTTACTTTTGAACTTTCCCAAAATTATTCATGCGCCCCATACAAGACGCTCTGCCACTACTTAACGTACCGAGAAAAATCTTTATCACTACCCATCATAAGCCAGATGGCGATGCCATTGGTAGCATGCTGGGTCTTTATCACTACCTCTCTAAGAAAGGTCATCAGGTAACAGCAGTTTCGCCGAGCGAGCTGCCTGAATTCCTGATGTGGATGCCAGGCGTTAGCGGACTTATGAACTTTGAGGCAGAGTCGCGCGCCTGCAATGAAGCCCTTGCTCAGGCAGAAATCATTTTCTGTCTCGACCTGAACGATTTCAGTAGAACCAAGCACCTGACACAACAACTACAGACTGCTACACAGCCAAAGATCATGCTGGACCATCATCTCCTTCCTGCAGCTGGCTGGGACTATGGCATCAGCGATCCGGAAAAGAGCAGTACCTGCGAAATCATATATGACTTTATTAATCTTGCAGGAGATAATGATCTGATAGACGAGGAAATCGCAAGTTGCCTCTATACTGGTCTCATCACCGATACCGGATCTTTCCGCTATACTTCTACTTCAGCATCCAGTCATAGAATGGCTGCAGATCTTAAGGACAAAGGTCTCAACCATAGCCTCATTCATGAAAATGTCTTCGACTCCTGGTCGACCAAACGCATGCAACTCGTCGGCTATGTACTCCTGGAAAAAATGGAGATCATCCACAAATACCATTCAGGCCTCATTACCCTCTCCCGCCAGGATATGAAACTGTTCGATATCAATACCGGCGACACGGAAGGGCTTGTCAACTACCCCCTGAGCATCAGCGGGATACGCTTCGCTACCTTAATCACCGAGCGTGCAGACGAAGTAAAACTCTCCTTCCGCAGCAAGGGAGACTTCGACGTCAGCAGTTTTGCCAGGCAATACTTCAATGGCGGAGGTCACTTCAATGCTTCAGGCGGCAGGTCAAATCTGAGCTTTAATGAAACAGTCGCACGATTTAAAGAAATTTTATCCGAAATTCACCCCCGATAATTAATAAACATGTTTAAACGTATCATTCCAATTGCGCTGATTGGCGCGTCTATCTTCACAGTACACGCTTGTAAGAACCAGGATAAATTTAAAACTACTGAAACAGGTCTCGAATACAACATCGTAAAGGACGAGAAGAATGGTCAGACTGCTAAGGAAGGAGACATCGTCGAGATGCATCTTCACATCCGTTACAAGGACGACAAAACTGACACCACCCTGTTTGACTCCCGTTCCATGAACAATAATGAGGCTATTCAATTCCCAATGCCTCCTCCTTCTTTCAAAGGTGACATTGCTGAAGGTTTCATGATGCTCACACCAGGTGACAGCGCTATTTTCCGTATCTCGATAGACTCCCTTCAGAAAGCAGGAGCTCAAATGCTTCCTTTCATGAAAGCAGGTCAAAAGATCCAGTACAACGTAGTGATGGTCTCAGTGAAATCACAACAGCAAATGAGAGAGGAGCAGGAAGCTCATGCCGCTCAGCAAAAAACCATCGACGATAAAATTCTGAGAGACTATTTTACTGCTAACAGTATCAGTGCTACCCGCACTAACTCCGGCCTCTATTATCTTATTGAGAAAGAAGGCACCGGCCAGACTGCAAGACCAGGTCAGGCAGTGACCGTAAATTACACTGGCCGCACTATGGATGGTAAGATTTTCGACAGCAATACTGACCCTGCAATGGGCCATGCAGAGCCTTTTACATTCGTAGTGGGACAGGGTATGGTAATCCCAGGCTGGGATGAGGGTGTTTCACTATTTAAAAAAGGCACTAAGGCTAAATTGTTTATTCCTTCTACTCTGGCTTACGGTCAAAACAGTCCAAGCCCTGCAATCCCTGCAGACGCGGTGCTGATGTTTGACATCGAAGTGCTCAAGATTGAAGATGCAGCAAGCCCACAGGCGCAGCTCCCGGTACAATAATTATTCACTGATTAAGAAAAGAAATGAAAAAGCTCAGCCTTGCAATACCTGCGATAGCTCTTCTGGCAGCCTGTACGTCAACTAAAAAGACTGCTACAACCCAGGAAACCCCTACTGCAACTACAACCACGACTGCTACAGCCCCGGCTGCACCTTCGGCTGTTTCAACTGAATTCAAAACTTCGGAAACTGGACTTGAATACCGCTTCGTAAAGGATGTACCTGGCACACAGACTCCTAAGCTGGGAGATCACGTGGAAATGCACATCCGAACCTACGTTGGTGACAGCGTTTTGTTCGAAAGCCGCAAACTCAATAACGATCAGCCTGTGCCTTTCCAGATCATGGCTCCTTCTTTCAAAGGTGATCTCGTCGAGGGCTTTATGATGATGACCCCCGGCGACAGCGCAATTTTCCGTGTCTCTATTGATTCCCTTAAGAATGCAGGCGCTCAATTACTCCCCTGGATGTCTTCAGGTGATAAGCTGGTCTATGAAGTAAACCTGGTGTCTGTAAAATCAGAAGCAGAGCTCAAACAGGAACAGGAGCAGCATGCCGACAATCAGAAAGCTGCTGATGATAAAATTCTTCAGGATTATTTCAAAAAGAACAATCTTAAACCTCTGAAGACTGCCTCCGGCCTTTATTATCTGATATCTAAACAGGGTACAGGTGCACTTCCGAAGCCAGGACAGTACGTTACTGTGAACTATACTGGTAAAACGATCGATGGAAAGGTATTTGACTCAAATGTGGATCCTCAGTTCAACCACGTTCAGCCTTTCTCCTTCCAGCTGGGACAGGGTCAGGTCATCCGCGGATGGGATGAGGGCGTGGCACTTCTGAAGAAAGGAAGCAAAGCCACCCTGTTCATACCTTCGGGCCTTGCCTATGGTTCAAGAGGTGCGGGTGGTGCAATTCCTGCAGACGCAGTTCTGATCTTCGATGTAGAAGTTACCGATATTTCGGACTCTGCACCGGCTCCTGCTCTGCCTCCGGGACATAGTGAACACGATGGTCATAACCATTAGTATTACTTCTGTTTGCGGTGGAAAATGTAGCTTTGTTGCTGCATGAAAAGTTTCCTCCTCATTATATTTTTGATGTGGTATTCGCCTTTGGCGAATACCACATTTGCTTTCAACCGGCAGGACTCACTCCGCGGCAGCAATGGTCATGGTCGCAGCTGGTGGGATATACAGCACTACACCCTTTCGGTAATGTTCGATACTACCACCCGCTCAGTTATCGGTTCTACCGATATCCGGGCAAAGGTGATAGCTAAACCAGGTGACAGTCTTCAGCTGGACCTTCAGGGAGCAATGGTGCTCGACAGCGTGGTTATGCATGGCAAACGGCTTTCTTTCGCAAGAGAGGGTAATGTCTGGTGGGTCACCTATCCTTTTCATCTGTTCAGTCCGGGTGCACTGTTCCAGATCACCGCCTATTACCACGGCAAACCACAAATTGCCAAGCGTGCTCCCTGGGACGGTGGCTTTATCTGGACACGAGACAGTCTGGGCAATCCCTGGGTCGCAGTAGCCTGTCAGGGACTTGGAGCAAGTAGCTGGTGGCCCTGCAAAGACTACCAGGGAGATGAACCAGATGAAGGAATGATTATCGACCTTAGCTATCCACAGGAGTTGTCTATAGTCTCCAACGGCAGAGTCGACGAGTGTGGCATTGACATCGAAACCGAAGACTCACTCTACTACGGTTGTGGATGGACGGTTCAGAACCCGATCAATACCTACAATACTACTTTCTATGTTGGCGACTATGTCTCTTGGAATGACACACTCATGGGCGAGAATGGAAAGCTAGATCTTTCCTTTCACGTCCTCCGCCATAACGAACAGAGAGCAAGGCAACATTTTGCCGTGACAAAGCCAATGTTACGGTGCTTTGAGTACTGGATGGGGCCTTTCCCCTTCTACCAAGATGGATTTAAGCTTGTAGAAGCTCCTTACCTGGGTATGGAGCACCAGAGCGCAGTAGCCTATGGCAACAAATACCAGATGGGCTACCTGGGAATGGACAGAAGTGGTACTGGCATCGGCAACCTGTTTGATTTTATCATTATCCATGAAAGCGGACATGAATGGTTTGGCAATAACATCACTGCCAGAGACATAGCCGACAACTGGCTGCATGAAGGCTTTACAACCTACACAGAAACTTTGTTTGCTGAGTGCGCCTTCGGGAGGGACTCAGCTTTCCGGTACACAAGAGGACTCTGGCGCAACATCGAAAACGACCGTCCGGTAATCGGCAGCTATGGAGTAAACGACGATGGCAGTGGCGACAAATACGCAAAAGGTGCTGCAGTAGTGCATATGATCAGGATGATCATCAATGATGATCAAAAATTCCGTCAGCTTCTCAGGAACCTGAACAAAGATTTCAGGCACAGGATCGTAAGCAGTCAGGAGGTAGAAGAGTACATCAGCAAATTTGCAGGTTATAATTTCAAGCCGCTATTTGACCAGTATCTCAGAAGTACTCAGATACCGACTCTCGAATGGAACGTAAGAAAGCGGGAATTGCATTTCCGTTTCATAGATGTGGCAAACGGCTTTTCATTGCCGATTGAAATCAGCTCAGGAAAGACGCGTCAAACCATCCGTCCTACAACAGAATGGCAGACGATCCGGTGGACGAAGGGCATGAATATTCAGTTTTCGCCCGACTTCCTCATAAAAACCAGATAACTTATCAACAACCCGTTCACATTCAAAGGTTGGGAGCGGCCATGGGAAGGAATTAAAGATGGTTTTTGGCTAATTTAGCCCTGCATGGCGAAGACAGTTGCAGAAACCCCATTGATGAAACAGCACCGGGAAATCAAAGCCAGATACCCCGATGCAGTATTACTTTTTCGTGTTGGCGATTTCTATGAAACCTTTAGCGAGGATGCCCTTATAGCTTCCAGGGTGCTTGGAATTACGCTCACCAAACGCTCTAATGGTGCGGCATCTTCAGTAGAGCTCGCAGGCTTTCCCCACCACGCACTCGACACCTACCTGCATAAGCTGGTCAAAGCGGGTTATCGTGTAGCCATTTGCGACCAGCTTGAAGATCCAAAGACTGTAAAAGGCATTGTCAAAAGGGGAGTGACCGAGTTGGTGACCCCCGGGGTGGCTACTTCCGATAAACTGCTGGACAACAAGTCCAACAACTTCCTCGCAGCACTTTACATCAACGACCAACACTCTGGTGTGGCATTCCTGGACATCAGCACAGGCGAATTCTATGTCGCGCAAGGAACCATCGAGTACATGGACAAGCTGCTGCAAAGCTTTCAGCCTTCGGAAATTATTCTGTCGAAATCCCAGCAAAAGAGATTCAGAGAATATTTTGATAACAAGGTCTATACTTTCCAGCTGGAGGAGTGGATCTTCCAGGAACAATACACCTACGACCTGCTGCTGGAACATTTCCAGACCCAGTCTCTAAAGGGTTTTGGCATTGAAGAACTGCCTTTTGCAGCAATGGCTGCCGGGGCCGCGCTCCACTACCTGAAAGACACTGAACATCCTAACCTGCAACACATCAACGCGATCAGAAGAATCGTAGCCGATGAGTTCCTCTGGATGGACCGTTTCACAATCCGAAATCTTGAACTGATCTATACCCCACAGGAACAGGGCACCAGTTTGCTTCAGGCCATCGACAATACACTTACGCCGATGGGTGCGCGTCTGCTCAAGCGCTGGCTGATATTTCCGTTATTCAACATGAGCCAGATCGAGTCCAGGCTCGATCTGGTTACTGAGCTCCTCCGCAATCAGGAACTTAACCGAAGCCTCATACAGCTCATCAAACAGGTGGGTGATGTAGAGCGTCTGATTGGTAAAATTCCCCTGAAAAAAGCCAACCCCAGGGAAGTGCTGCAGTTATCCAGAAGCCTGCAGTTTATGAGTGAAATGAAAACCCTCTGTCATCAATCTGGCTTTGAGCCGCTTTGCAGACTGGTAGACGTGCTCATGCCACTGCAGGAACTGCGCGAACGAATTCAGGCTACACTTGCTGACGATGCTCCGGTGCAGGCACATAAAGGAAATGTGATCCGCCAGGGCGTGCTGGCGGAGCTGGATGAGCTAAGGATGATCTCCAGGAGTGGCAAGGAATACTTGCTGATGATCCAGCAAAAAGAAGCACAGGAAACGGGCATTACCTCCCTGAAGATCGCTTTCAATAACGTCTTTGGATATTACCTGGAAGTGACCCATGCCCACAAGGACAAAGTGCCTGCCAGCTGGATCAGGAAGCAGACTCTTACCAATGCTGAACGCTATGTCACTCCCGAGTTGAAAGAGTATGAAGAGAAGATACTCGGTGCAGAAGAGAAAATCCTTGCGCTTGAACTTGATCTCTATCAAAAGCTCCTGGCAGACATAGAGCCTTACATTTCCAACATTCAGGGAAACGCCCAGATTGTAGCACAACTTGATTGCCTGCTTTGTTTTGCTTCCAATGCCAAACAGTATAACTACCGCCGCCCAAAAATCGTCAGCGAAACTATTCTTGATATCAAACAGGGCAGACACCCCGTAATCGAACAGCAACTGCCACCCGGCGAAGCATACATTGCCAATGACATCCTCCTGTCTAAAGAAGACCAGCAGGTGATTATACTCACCGGTCCGAATATGAGTGGTAAATCGGCATTGCTGCGACAGACAGCTATCATCTGCCTCATGGCCCACATGGGTAGTTTTGTACCTGCAGAGGCAGCAGTGATAGGCCTGACTGATAAGATCTTTACTCGGGTAGGGGCTTCAGACAACCTCAGTGGGGGAGAAAGTACCTTCATGGTGGAAATGAATGAGACTGCCAGCATCATCAACAATATCAGCGAGCGCAGCCTGGTCTTGCTCGATGAGATTGGAAGAGGCACCAGTACCTATGACGGTATTTCCTTGGCCTGGTCGATAGTGGAGCATCTGCACAATCATGAAAGCAAACCCAAGACCCTCTTTGCCACCCACTACCACGAGCTTAATGAACTGGAGCATCAACTGCCGAGGGTGCATAATTTTCATATCACACATAAGGAAACAGGCAATAAAGTGATCTTCCTGCGCAAGCTCGCACCCGGTGGAAGCAGGCATAGCTTTGGTATCCAGGTTGCCAGGATGGCCGGTATGCCACCTGCTTTACTGAAACGTGCCGAGCAGATCCTCAAGCTTCTGGAAGAGAAACATGGATCCTCAGGCGACATGAACTCGAAAGTGAAACAGATACCTGCAGCACCTAATTTCCAACTGAACATCTTTGATGGTGTGTCTGAAGATATCCGGCGTATGCAGCAGATTCTGGACGAGACAGACATCAACACCCTTACACCGGTAGAGGCCTTGCTTAAACTGAATGAGCTTAAAGGCGTGGTGAAAACCTACGGGGCAGTGTAAATTCAGAAGGCAGTCTGAGTACTTGCTTTGCGGAACTTTCCGGGCAAACAGCGTGTCTATTTATCGCACTCAAGAAAACGTCACGCAACCACAAAAAACCTCATGTCCCTCCTCAAAAAAACAAAGACACAAAAACACAAAAAAACCCATCTCCCCGTGGCCCTCTGCGCCTCCTCCGCCCCCGATAGCTATCGGGGCTGCGTAACTTCTATCTCTCACCTCTCAAAAAAACGAAGTCACGCAACCACAAAAAACCTCATGTCCCTCCTCAAAAAAACAAGGACACAAAAACACAAAAAAACCTCCTCCCCTCCTTGGCCCTCTGCGCCTCCTCCGCCCCCGATAGCTATCGGGGCTGTGTAACTTCTATCTCTCACGTCTCAAAAAAACGAAGTCACGAAACCACAAAAGACCTCCTCTTTACCACGATAGATTTCTCACCCCGACTCACAATACGACCCACAGGGGTTGCAAATTCACTTAACCCGGATTTTTCAAGAAGATCCCGCACTTCAGCAACCGCTGATTCCCTCACCGTAAACAGCAACCCACCATTGGTTTGCGGGTCAGGAAGGATGTTGAAGGCTTCCATCACATTCACTCCTGCTTCAAACTTCACCTCCTGGTTATAGGCATTCCAGTTTCTGTAGGTGGCATCAGGAATTATGCGCTGCGCGGCATACGCCCTGGCTGACTCAACCACCGGCAGGCGGTCATAATACAGCTCAGCAGAATAGCCCGAACCTTTCACCATTTCAAATAAATGACCCAGAATCCCGAAGCCTGTCACATCAGTCATCGCCGTGACGCCTGACAACTTCCCTAGTTGTGCACCCAATTTATTCAGCTGTGTGAGGATGGAGATCCATTCATCATAATGTTCCGGTAGTAGCTGTTTGCGCTTCTGTGCAGTGGATAGTATTCCGGTGCCTATAGGCTTTGTCAGAAAGATAAGATCTCCTTCAGCTGCTGTGTTATTTCTTTTCAGTTCAGAGGGCGCAATAAGGCCGTTTACAGATAAACCAAATACCGGCTCTTTATTGTCAATGCTATGCCCACCCGCAAGCGGAATGCCGGCTTCCTTACAAATCTCCCTTGCGCCTTCCAGAACCTTCGCTGCAAGTGCTACCGGCAATTGCTCCACAGGCCAGCCAAGAATGGCAATGGCCATCAAGGGTCTTCCGCCCATTGCATAGACATCGCTTACAGCATTAGCCGCAGCAATCTTCCCAAACAGGAAAGCATCATCCACAATGGGGGTGAAGAAATCAGTGGTGCTGATCAACGCTGTCTGCTCATCAAGCTGATATACCGCCGCGTCATCATTAGTTTCATTGCCGACCAGCAACTGCTCATAATCGGGTAGGGTAGACTCTGTGGCCAAAATCTGATGCAGCACCGCAGGTGCAATCTTGCAGCCACAGCCAGCGCCATGGGCATATTCTGTTAGCAGGATTTCTTTAGTTTCCAACATGTGCTCTTTCTAAAACCAGTTGTGTATTCTCCACCGGATCGGTGCTTTTACAGGGTATCCTCTCAATCACTTCCTCAAGCCTCGGACGGTTTCTCAGGGCTTTTTCATAGTGCTTGTCATAGTATTTCAGCAACACTTCAAAGCACCCCCTCAGGTCATTCTCCAGCAAGGCATTGATAGCAGTCTTTGTTTCCAGTCCGCCCAGTCGCTTCTGTATCCTGATGATGGCATTGATGATCGCTTCCCTTTTATAATGCCCGTATTCACTCACCAGGTGATCGAGTCTTTCCTCAAATGGTACTTCCAGGAAATAGATGGGTTTCTCCCGCATCAGGTTCCAGAACACTATCGGCATGTTGATATCGCCTATGCGCTGACTTTCATCTTCCACCCAGATCACATCTGCCGTCTTCTTCAGCCTGTGTAGCTGCAAAGCCACAGTATTTTCAAACATTTCAGCTGATGGCTGACCCTCGCGGTCGAGCGCCCCAAAAGCCGACCCGCGATGATTGGCGATTCCTTCCAGGTCAATTATTGCATGACCCTGCCTTTCCAACTCCTTCAGCACATAGGTCTTTCCCGAACCCGTGTAGCCACCTATCAGTTGCAGCGGCTGATCACTCGCCAGCTCATTGAGCACCCAGTTACGATACGCTTTATAGCCGCCATCAAGCAGGAAAACTTCGAAGCCGTACAGGTCGAGCAGCCAGGCCACCGCACCACTGCGCATTCCGCCTCTCCAGCAATGAACAAACACGTTTTTAGTCCCTGAAGCTTTAAGCTTTGTTTCCACAATCTCCACCATCTGCCTCATTTTCGGACCAAAATAGTCTAAACCGATTTTGATGGCTTCTTCACGGCTCACTTGTTTATAAGTGGTACCAACAACTTTCCTTTCTTCATCATCAAACAGGGGAAGGGAAAACGCACCTGGAATATGCGCATGGTTGTATTCACCCGGGCTGCGCACATCCAGTACCAGTGCATCTGCTGCCCGATCCAGGAATTCCGTAACACTGAGCCTGACTACAGCCATATCATATCTTGTACTCCAGCACTAGCTGAGGTGATTGAATTAATAAGACAACATCCAGCCAATCTTCTCTGCTACCTTGTCTGCATTAGGAAGCATGGCAGCTTCAAGACCCATATTCAGCGGTACAGCCGGAAGATCAAGCGCACCCATGGTTTGCACCGGTGCATCCAGCTGGAAAAAACATTGCTGCCCAATTCTTCCCGCAAGTGCCTCGCAGAATGAATTTCTCAACTGCTCTTCGGTCAGCACCAGGCATTTGCCATGCTTCTTTACCGTGTCGAAGATCAACTGCTCATCCAGTGGATAGATGGTACGGATATCTACTACCGTCACCTGCCCCGGGTATTGCCTGGCAGCATTTCTTGCCCAGTACACGCCCATGCCATAGGTAATGATACACATAGATGAACCTTGCTCCACCTGCTCCTCGTCCGCATCCACCACCACTGCACCCTTGCCCAGTGGCAGCACATAGTCGCGCTCCGGTTCAATAGTCTTGGCTTCCTCTGTGCCCGGCACTTTCGACCAGTACAGGCCTTTATGCTCCAGCATGACTACAGGATTAGGATCGTAAAAAGCAGCTTTCATAAGTCCCTTCAAATCTGCAGCATTGCTGGGATAAACTATCTTAATTCCCTTAATCGTCGCCAGCGTACTCTCCACACTTCCACTGTGGTATGGCCCACCACCACCGTATGCACCAATAGGCACGCGGATGATGCAGGATACCGGGAATTTTCCGCAGCTCAGGTAGCAAGACTTGCTGATCTCTGTCACAAGCTGGTTGAATCCCGGATAGATATAATCAGCAAACTGAACTTCCACTATCGGCTTCAGCCCCACAGCGCTCATGCCGACCGTAGAGCCAATAATATATGCCTCCTGGATTGCGGTATTGAATACACGCTCGTCACCAAACTTATCAGCCAGTGTAGCTGCCTCGCGGAACACACCGCCCAGCCTTCTGCCCACATCCTGCCCATAGAAAAGAGCCTCAGGATGATCCTGAAGAATCTCCTCGACCGCATGCAGTGCCGCATCCACCATCACCACCTTTTCGCGCCCCTCAGGTACGCGATTGCCTTTCTCTTCAGTAATAGGCGTAGGCACAAACACATGATCAGCCACAGTAGCCGGATCTGGGTCTGCAGATTCTACAGCATGGCTGAACTCGCGGGCTACAAACTCTCTTTCTTCAGTTTCTATTTCATCAAGCACAGACTCTTTAATGCCTCTCTGAATCAGTACTTTTCTAAGCTTTGGAGCAGGGTCACTCTGGCTATGCTTCTCCAGATCTTCCGTCGTGCGATACCACTCCTTGCGCACACCGGATGTATGGTGGCCCAGCAGCGGCACTTTTGCATGCACCAGTATGGGCTTTCTTTCCCGGCGCACCCAGTCGATGGTATATTCCATCGTCTTGTAGCTGTCCACAAAATCACTGCCATTCACACGCACTCTTTCGATGCCTTTGAAGCCACCCGCATACTCATATGCGTCCATCGTCCGGGCTTCATCGCTGCTTACCGATATGCCCCAGTCATTATCCTGTACCAGGTAAATAACCGGCAGCTGGTGAAGCGCAGCGAATTGAAAAGCCTCGCTCACCTCTCCTTCTGTGACACTTCCATCGCCCAGCGAGCAAACCACCACCGGTGGTACCGTATAGTTGCCCAGCTTCTGTGTCTCGCGGTATTGAATACCCTGCGCAATACCTGTTGTCGGTATCACCTGCATACCGGTGGCACTGCTCTGGTGAATGATCGTAGGATAGCCCTCGCGGCGAATGTTGGGATGGTTATAATACTCGCGGCCACCTGTGAAGGGGTCCTCCCCTTTGGCCAGGAGCTGGAGCATCAGTTCATAGGGGCGGTAGCCCATTCCCAGCATCAGGCTCTCGTCGCGGTAGTAGGGACTGACAAAGTCACAACCCTGCAGGAGGAATCCTGTGGCCAGCTGAATGGCTTCATGTCCGCGGGAAGTGCTATGCACATATTTACAGATCTGGCGGTTGGCATCATAGGTTTCGGCCATAGCCTTTGCCGTCATCATCAATCTGTAAGCCCTGAGCAATGTTTCTTTTGAAAGCATCCGTTTTCCCTTTGAACGGCGCAAAAGTACGTTTATGAACTGAGAATGTTGAGAGTGGACCGAAACGATGACGGGCATAAATGTTCTTCAATTTCGTAATATTGATTGGCTCGATCCGCTTCTAAAGGAAAAAACTCATGAAGAATTTCTTACTTCTGCTCTTTGCTTTGATCTCTAGCCACTATGTCCTAACCGCCCAGTCCGGTTTCCATAAGAGTCTTAGCGGCTACGAGCGGGACGAGGGTGTTGCTTCAGTCAAAGTTACAGATGATGGTAGTTGTCTGCTGTTTGGCATGGTACTAAATTACCCCCCGCCTTCTACCGCTTTGCTCGTCAAACTTGACCCAAACGGCAAACTCGTATGGTCTAAAACTTATGAAGAATCCAGCTCGCTGGCATTCTACGATATGCACCCTGTCTCTGGCGAGACTGAGTATGTACTTGGTGGTATTATGGGATTATTTTCTTCATCCGCCAATTTCCTCCTGGTTAAAACCGACACTTCTGGTTCGGTCATCTGGGCCAATGCTTACGCTTCAAGCTACATGACTGGATTGACAGCAGTGACAGAGCACCCGGGCGGCGGTACAATGGCTGTGGGAGATTTGTTCAGTCCAAACACTCCTGATGGCGCCTTCGTAATTGTGGTTGACACTAGCGGCAATCTCGTTTGGTCCAGGAATTTTAATGCTGGCGATTTACTGTCCGCCTATTCGGTCAATACTAATGCCGGAGGGAAGATCCTTCTGGGAGGCAGAGTATCGATCGCTCTGGACGGTAAAGGCCTTCTTGCCTGTATCGATACCGCAGGCAATCCGCTATGGGTCAAAACAGTTTTTGATGCAGGCGGCCCTAAAGTTCATGTTGAAACAGTACTTCCACTGGCAGGCGGAGACTGGGCTGTAATGGGCCAGATCACTGATTCCGCATTTCTGCTTCGAATAGACTCCCTGGGCAACTTAATTTGGGGACGAAAATATAGTGCAAGTGCTTTTGAACTTGCACTGGCTCCCGATTCTGGCTTTGTTTTCGCTGCCGAGGAGCATATGTTCAGGGTAGATACGCAGGGTGAGGTGCTTTGGGGACGGAGCTTTACCTCCGGTCTGGCCAGGAGGTTCACCGGTGCTGCCCACGACAACAATCAAGGAAATTTAGCTGCCGGGTTTCTTATTTCACCTGCCGATTCAACAAGAGATGTGTACCTCGTTAAGGTAGACGATACCGCCCGCAGCAACTGCTACGAGCAGAACCTCACGGTAACGTCCGTTCCTTTCTTCCCGGTGTTGGATACAATAAGTCTGACTATCACCAACGTCGGCAGCAGCTATCCGGTCAACCTGCAGGTCACTCCTTATGGCACCCTGACAAACATTTGTGTCGACGGCCTTGGCACCAGAAACATAGTGGCGCCCAAAGCAGCCAGCATTGAGGTCTACCCAAATCCAACAAACGGCCTCCTTCACATCAAATCCCCAACCTCCGGAACAGTGCATATCCTCGACTGTCTCGGAAGAACCATCCTCTCCGCAGATGTTCAACAGAACCTTGTACATACTTTTGATCTCAGCGCTATACAACCCGGCGCATATTTCTACAGGTTTGTGTCGGGCGGGGTGGAGGAGAGAGGTGTTGTAATCCTTAGGTAAAATCATGTCAATGAACCGTAAAACAACAGGAAATCTGGTGCTGATGTTATCAGCTCTTTTGGTTACAATTTGCTCCACTATCAGTTTCGGGCAAGAAAGCCGCTTTGTGGATGCGTTCAAAGGCACAGAGGCTTATGAACTTGCCGTAGCAGTATCCAACCAGGATCTCAGCCAAATTAAAAGGTTGACAAAGAAGGATCCAGCCATAACGGAGATCGCTAATCCAGTGAATGGCTCAAATGCGCTCATGTTGGCAATTGAACTGGAGAAATATCAGTCTTTCAAAAAAATACTGGAGTCTGGATCCAATCCGAACTTCATCAATCCAATAACTCTCCGTAGCGTTCTCATTGAATCGATCAGGCCCTTTGGCAGCCAGTTTGAATGGCGAATAGATCATCGCTACATGGAACAACTATTAAAGTACGGTGCGGATCCGAACCTTTCAATAGAGCGCGATTCCACAAACGCACGAGGGCATCGCATTTCTTCAGTTTCCCCAATAAAACGGGCGTCAAACCTGGATCTGGAGGCTGTAAAGACACTGATCAAATATGGTGCTGACCCTCACAAGAAATTGGCGGAAAATTACAACTCGGGATTTACTGCTGCACTAGCGGCGGCAAAATGGGACGTCATATACTATTACATGGATTCTTTGCACGTTGATGTCCATCAGCCAATTGAGATAAGATCAACAGACAGTCTTTATGTGCAGGACTTCGTAAACAAGTTTATGCAATTTAAACCAGGCTCTGAAAGCTATAAGAATACAAAACCGTGTAGCAAA
>JAFAAT010000324.1 GCA_023426425.1 Bacteroidota bacterium
ATCATACATTGCCCAACGGTTTGTGATGGTCTATACGAAAGACAATTCGTACGTGACGATAAACCGGAATTGCACGAAGGAAGCACAGAAGCTAAAGCATTTCAATGTCTTGCTGGTGCGGGAGGAACTTGACGCTGCTGAGGTGGACCGAAACAGGGAGGAATATTACATCCAGGCCCTGGAGACAGACAGGAAGAAACTTGAAATGGAGCAGCGGGAAGGGTTTAGGTTTTTCTGGGGGATGAAGTGAGGGAATAGGTTGGCTGGTGGTTGGCAATTGGCTATTAGCTGTTGGCTATTGGCTTTTGGCCGTTGGCTATTGGCGCGAGTGACTCGGTGGTCGAGTAGGAGTATCGTAAAGAAAAACCTCCCGGTGAGATACAGCGGGAGGTTTGATTTTTTGACAGTTTGCTTCTATTGCCCCAGGACATAGGCGAATACGAGGGGGGCTACTATCGTAGCATCACTTTCGATGATAAACTTCGGTGTATTGATGTCAAGCTTGCCCCAGGTGATCTTTTCATTAGGCACAGCGCCGCTGTAGGAGCCATATGAGGTAGTGGAGTCGCTGATCTGGCAGAAATAGCTCCAGAAAGGCACGTCGTGCATTTCGAGATCCTGGTAGAGCATGGGCACTACACAGATGGGGAAGTCGCCGGCGATACCACCACCGATCTGGAAGAAGCCGATGCCCTTTCCGCTGCAATTGGCGCGGTACCAGTCGGCCAGCCAAACCATGTATTCGATACCGCTCTTCATTGTGGAAGCCTTTAGTTCGCCTTTTACGCAATAAGAGGCAAAGATGTTGCCCATGGTGCTATCTTCCCATCCCGGAACAATGATCGGCAGGTTTTTTTCTGCGGCTGCTATCATCCAGCTATGTTCAACTGGGATTTCATAGTCTGGTTTCATGACTTCGCTAAGCAGGAGCTTGTACATGTATTCGTGGGGGAAGTAGCGTTCGCCTTTGTCTTCTGCATCCTTCCAGATCTTGTGGATATGTCGCTGGATGCGTCGGAAAGCTTCTTCCTCGGGGATGCAGGTATCTGTCACACGGTTATAGCCCTGTTCCAGCAGATCCCATTCTTCCTGCGGGCTGAGGTCGCGGTAGTTGGGAATCCTTTTGTAGTGAGTATGAGCGACGAGGTTCATGATGTCCTCTTCCAGGTTTGCGCCCGTGCAGCTGATGATCTGTACTTTATCCTGGCGAATCATTTCGGCCAGGGAGATGCCCAGTTCTGCCGTACTCATAGCGCCTGCGAGGGTAATCATCATTTTGCCACCTTCCAGGAGATGAGTCTCATAACCTTTCGCGGCATCTACCACTGCGGCTGCGTTGAAGTGACGGTAGTGGTGCTGTATGAATTCTGAAATCGGTCCTTTTTTCATCTTGAGTTCTGTTTAAAAAAGAGACGCACAGGTGCGTCTCTTGATAATAGTGATTTTAGTAACGCTGTGAGAGCAATCAGGAAACTTTTTCTCCTTCAGCTACGAACTTCTTCACCCATTCGGTTGTAATAGATTTTGGTCTTTCGATGGGGAAGCCTAGAGCGCGGTCCCAGCAAAGGCTGGCCAGTACGCCCAGAGCACGGCTTACGCCGAAGAGCACGGTGTAGAAATCTTCTTCGACCAGTCCGTAATGCTTAAGCAGGGCACCGGAGTGAGCATCCACATTAGGCCATGGGTTCTTGATCTTGCCGGTGCTTTCGAGAATACCGGGTGCCACTTCGTAAACGTTCCAAACCGTTTTGACAGTAGGATCATCCGGGCAGTGCTTTTTGGCAAATTCCATTTGTGCAGTGAAACGAGGATCTGTCTTGCGCAGTACGGCATGACCGTAGCCTGGAACAACTTTTCCTTCTGCGAGGGTTTGCTTGATATAGTCGCTGATCTGCTCTTTTGTTGGTTCCTGAGTGCCCAGTTTTGCCTGAAGTTCTTCGATCCAACGAATCACTTCCTGGTTAGCAAGGCCGTGAAGCGGGCCTGCAAGACCAGTCATACCTGCTGTGAATGAAAGATAGGGATCGCTGAGTGCAGAGCCCACCAGATGGGTGGCGTGGGCGGAGACGTTTCCACCTTCATGATCTGCGTGGATGGTGAGGTAGAGGCGCATGAGAGCCCAGAAGCTCTTGTCTTCGAAGCCCAGCATGTGAGCAAAGTTTGCAGCCCAGTCGAGGTCTCCATCAGGCTGTATGTGATCTCCATTCTTGTATTTCCTGCGATAGATAAATGCAGCAATGCGAGGTAGGCGCGCGATAAGCGTCATTGTGTCTTCATAGACAAAATCCCAATGGTCTTTTTTGCTGATACCTTTCTCATAGGCTTTGGCAAATTTGGATTCAGTTTGCAGTGCGAGGATTGCAGCGCAGAACTGAGTCATTGGATGGGTAGATACAGGGAAGGATTCGATTACTGAAAAAACGTGGTTAGGTACGTGAGAACGGCGAGCCCAGGTAGATGAAATATGGTCAACGATTTCTTTGGTTGGAATTTCCCCGACCAACATCAGGTAAAATAAACCTTCAGGAAGGGGTTCGCTGCCGCCTTCAGCTTTAGGGAGTAGTTCGCGCAGTTCAGGAATGGAATAGCCCCTGAAGCGGATACCTTCGTTAGAATCAAGAAGAGAAGTTTCGGTCACAAGTCCTGGGACGCCACGCATGCCCTGGTAGGCTTGTGCGATGGTTACGTTGTCCAGCACCTTAGTGCCATGATCTGCAATTATAGA
>JAFAAT010000021.1 GCA_023426425.1 Bacteroidota bacterium
CAAAAAGCGTGAAGACGAAATCGTACAGAAAGAGAAAGCGGCTAAAGATCTGCAGAAACAACGTTTCGGTTATGAGGGAGACCTGTTCAAGAAACGTCAGGAAATGGTAAAACCTATCCAGGATAAAGTGTTCAATGCAGTGCAGAAAATGGCACAGCAAAAAGCATATGATCTGGTGCTGGACAAGGCCGGAGGGGTAACGCTATTCTATGCAGACCCGAAGCTCGATCGTAGTGATGATGTGTTAAAATTGCTCAATGTCAAATAGCAGCTGTTGGAATAGAACGATAATGGCGTTTACTTTGCACAGCTCCAAAAACCAATAATATAAACTAAATGAAAAAACTAGTATTGTTCCTTGCCTGTGGTCTATTGATAGGTAATGCAGCGTTTGCACAGGTAAAACTTGGTTATATCGATTCCCGTGAACTTCTCAGCCTGATGCCCGAAGTGAGAGCAGCAGATTCTAATCTGCAGCAATATGCGAAAAGCTACCAGGACCAGATTGAAACCATGGTTAAAGAATACCAGACAAAAGCACAGGAATACCAGGCCCAGGAGAAAACCATGACTGAGGCTATGAAAGAAGTAAAAGTGCGCGAAATTCAACAACTGGAAGAGCGTATTCAGACTACTCAGCAAAGCGCCCAGGAAAAAGTGGCAAAAAAGAAAGAAGACCTCTACTCCCCTATCCTGGAGAAAGCTGACAAGGCGATAAAGGATGTAGCAAAAGCCAATAACTACGACTACGTGTTTGATGCAAGCGCCGGCCAGCTTCTTTACGCCAAAGAGACAGACAACATTATCAACCTCGTGAAGGCGAAGCTGGGAATTAAATAGCTTTCAATAACCTTATACATGAAAGGCTGCAGCGATGCAGCCTTTTTTGTTACTGCTGCGTATGTGTCTGGCGGGACTGTGTTGAGATCATTAAGCAAGCTCAATGCTCAGTATCCTTTGCGAAGTTCATTTCCCCTGCAGGAATGGCAATTGGAAGCCTGTTGGCATCAGGAGGAATGGGACAGGAATAACCTCTGCCAAAGGCGCACCAGGGGTTATACGCTTTATTGAAGTCAATGATGACCCGGTCGCCGGTAATATCAGTTGTCTCGAGGTCCAGGTAGCGCCCTCCACCGTAGGTAGTCTCGGAATTAGTCAGATCTTTGAAAGGCAGGAAAAGGTGGTTTTTGTACTTGTCCATTTTCAACAACTCCTGGCTCTGGTACACTTCCAGCGAATAGTCGTTGCCCTCGATCCTGAACTGCAGCTCACCGTATTTTCTGTACTTCCGGTTTTTTCCGCTAGAGGTGGGAATGTCGAAGAAGGCCTCGTCTGAGGTGCGCTTTAGTTTAGCCGGAATCCTGTATGATTCATCTGGTGCGAAAAACCGGAGATAGCCCGTGTCTTCAGCATTTAGCGGACTTCTGGGATCTGTGAGGAATTCCTGTTTATAATGTTGGCGGTGGGCCAGGATAGAATCGCTGTAAGATTGTGCAAAGACAGGCAGGCTTGCAAACACGAGCAGGGAAAGCAGGATCAGTTTCATTCCCTAAAGTTAGGGGTAAGGTCCGCAATCTATACTTCATAGATAAAGAAACCGCATTCAAAGCCTGCTTTCTGGAGAATGGGTCTTGCTACGTTGAAGACTTTCACCCCATTGGCTGTTTTACCTTCAAGCACACCGGCATGGGCATGGCCGTGGAAGACAGCGGACACATGTTGACGATTTAGGGGCTCTGCCAGACGGGAGGAGCCAAGGAAAGGATAAATCACTTCTGGTTCACCGACTATGGTATCTTTAATTGGCGCGTAGTGCATCAGTGCGATCTTCTTCAGGTTTTCGTGTTCCTGATCTATCCTGGCAAGGGCGCGCTCCAGGTGTAGCGCCTCGTCGACAGCCTCCTGAACAAAAGCCTTCATAGCACCCTCTCCAAACATGGAGAGCATATAATTATCGAAGCCCCCACCAAAACCTTTCACACCTGCAAAACCCACGCCTTCCAATACTACAGCTTCACCATCGAGGATGTGCATCTTGGCCTGCTGCATAATTCCGCGTATCAGTTTGTGCCTGCTTTTTTCATAGTCGTGATTGCCCAGCACGCCCACCACGGGAATGTTGCATGCTTTGAGTTCTTCCGCAAGGATCTCAGCCTCCGACTCGTCGCCGGTATCAGTAAGGTCGCCACAGATCACAAGCACGTCCGCCTGGTTGGATGCCTCTTTGAAACAATCCACCCATTTGCCCTTATCACTATCCTTCACATGGATATCTCCCATTGCTGCGATGCGTACTTTGCGTTCTGTTTGCTCCATCGGCCTAAACTGTTTTAATGGTGTAAGACTTGTAGTCCCATTCCTTTACGTCGAGACTGTACTGTGTGTTGTCAATAATCGGGCCCCGGCATACACGCTCAACTGCCGGAGGAATTTCATACTGGTCATTTGCGCGTTTGATCAGTTCATCAAAAACCCATTTGGGTATGATCTCATGAAAATCAGAGGGATAGACAAATTGAAACAAAACCAGGTGTGCAAGCAGTAAATGCCAATGCGGGTCCATCCGGTGCATCAGGCGCTTCCAGTCCAGGTTTTTACCCCATTTCAGCAGGACGTGGTTTACATCAGCGCCATCAAAACGCTCCCGGTTCCACACGTAGCTTTTACACCAGATCAGCTCTTCAGCGGGGAGGAATTTCACGTTCACGCCACAGAATTCTCCACGGGAGGCTTTCTCGAGCCAGGTGTCATCTACCCGGCAGATATTATTTACAGAGTTGAATATCAGGTCGATGAAGTACTCCCCTTTGAAGATTTTTGCAATCCAGCGAATGTCGTGCAGTTCGGTCCGAAAACCTTTTTCGGCGAAAAACTTCATGACCATTGGGTAGTCGCTTGCCTTGAGGAATACGTCGAGGTCTTTAGTGTCCCGGTAGATGCCGGTATAGTGAAACATGGCAAAGGCGCCGCCCAGCATGAAGTCGACACCCGATTCGTGCAATAACTCAAGAGCTTCTTTGTAGAAAGCCGCGGCTTCTTGTTTTTGTTCTTCTGTAACTACCATAACGTTCTTAACCAATCGTTTGTTTACTTATTTCCATTCTTTCCTAAGATATCCTGATCCATACCTGGCTCATCGTGGTTAAAGCCAAATAAAGAACATGCCAATGCTCAGCAGTTTGCCTACGGCCTCATGTGTCGGGAAAACTTGAATGAATGAGATCGGAGATTTTTTAAATAGAAAGAATCTACAGAAGAGCGCACCAAGGGCGGCCCATGAGCGCAGCAAGGGCGGAACAATACCGCTACAAGAATCAATGCGGAATGAAGTAACTAAGAAGTAGACAAGAATGCCGCACCGGTGCCAGGTTTGTCCCCAACAAATGCCGAAACCACAGCCTGCCAGCCTCCCTAAAGTACCAAAAAGTTTATTATCCGGCTCTATGTAGACATTGTACAATACCATGATTTGTTTTCAAGGAATTTGCTCAGTTTTGCATCCTTCGCAAAACCATGAGTCAACAAACCAAAGCCTACGCCGCGCTGATCTTTATCTGCATAGCCTGGGGTACCACCTACCTCGCAATCAGGCTGGGTGTCATGCATTTCCCTGCATTTCTCTATGCTGCAATTCGACAGGTCGTTTCCGGAGCAATCATACTGGGCATTGCCCTGTTCATGAGTCGCAAAGTGGACATCAGCGGAAAGAACCTGTTGCATCAGGCATTGGTTGGTTTTCTGTTGATCACGCTGGGCAATGGGCTCGTCACCTGGGCAGAGCGATACGTACCGAGTGGAGTGGCCGCGCTGATATGTTCCCTGATGCCGATCATAGCAGTGTTGATTAACCTGATGATGTCGAAACAGGAGAAACTGAATGTGCCGATTGTAGTTGGTATGTTGATTGGCTTTGCCGGGGTGGGGCTCATCTTCAAGGATGATGTGGGTAAGATTACTGATACAGATTATGTGCTTGGTGCAGTGGCTACACTGGTTGCCACAAGTAGCTGGGCGTTGGGTAGTGTCATTAACAAGAAGAAACCCAGCACAGTAAATCCTGTGTTTAACTCAGGATTGCAACTGATGTTTGGCGGGTGCTTTCTTTTCCTGTTTAGCCCTGTCGTGGACGATTATGGCAGTATGAATCTGTGGCATCCGGAGGTGATCTGGTCATTGGTATACCTCATAGTCTTTGGAAGTGTATTGGCGTATACCGCCTATATGTTTGCACTTAAAGAACTGCCCGTGGGTGTGGTGACACTCTATGCCTATGTGAATCCCCTGGTGGCAGTGGTGCTGGGGTACCTGGTTTTGAATGAGCCCCTGAACTGGTACACGGCTCTTGCATTCCTTTCTATCGTGACGGGAGTGTACATCGTAAACTATGGCTATAGAAAACAACATCGGGAGCGGGACATAAAAGATTTTGGTGTGAATGCTATGAGCGCCTTGCCGAATGAGGGGAAAGGAAATGAGGGTATGTAATTGTACATAGAACCCAGGCACTTATTTGTGGTCTGCGCAACTGCTGTCTTCATATAACCTGAAGGAGAATTTCATAACTTGAGGAGTGTTTTGCATTTAACCTCCACGGCTATGAAAAACAAACTGATCACGATTCTCGCGCTATTCGTCTATTCATCGGCCTTTTCGCAATATTGCACATCAAACCTTTACAGCTCCGGATGCTGGAATTTGTATATAGAATCCTTTTCCACTTCTGGAGGTGTTTCGAACATAGACAATCAACATACCGGATGTGGTTACGCTACCGGTTACTATACCTATTATCCCACTCAAACGCATATTGGTTCACAAGGCTCCACAGTAGACTTTAAACTCGTAAAGCCACCATTTGGACAGATGTATTACTCAATCTGGGTGGACTGGAACGAGGATTTTGACTTTTCAGATTCAGGGGAAGAAGTACATGTTGGGTTTATTACCCTCACAGATTCGGTTTCGGCCAGCTTCACCATACCAGCAGGCACAACACCCGGTTCAAAGCGGTTGAGGGTACGCACTGGAATGAATGCCCTGACAGGCCCATGCAACAGCGCGTTTATTGGTGAAGCCGAAGATTACAACCTCATAGTTGTATCTGCGGCAAACTGCGCAAGTTCTCCTGTTGCCGGAACCGCAGTTTCTTCTCAGGCAACTGCCTGCCCCAATCTGTCTTTTGTACTTAGCCTGAGCGGTTTGAGTCTTGGAGTGGGGAGCACATTGCAATGGCAGTCGAGACCCGCAGGTGGAGCTCCATGGAGCGACATCCCGGGCGCCACCAACGGAGTTGTGAGTATCTATAGCCAGACGCAGGCGAGTGACTACAGAGCCTATGTTGTGTGCGGGAATGCCTCAGACACTTCCACTATAGTGAGTATAGGCCAAGGCAGTTTCCTGAGCTGCTATTGTTCGCCTGCCAATGGCACGCAATTAACCAATGGCGGCTCAAATCTTATCACATTGCTGACCATGCCCGCAAGTACACTATTCTATTCAACTCCTACTGTGTCTGCGTCAGGATATACCCTGGTTCCTCCTACCACTGCAACTACCACTGCAACCTTAAATCCGGGAGAGGTTTATACTATAAACGCCGGCGTAAACGGGATAGGAGTGGATGAGATGGCCATGTGGATAGACTATGACATGAATGGCATTTTTGATGCAAATGAGCGTACTGACTTCACGGTAACAGGAAACAATGCTGTGGCCACGTTTGTAGTGCCAGCTTCTGCAACACCGGGCATTACCGGAATGAGGATCACAGCGCTGCAAGATGATGTAGAAGACCCCTGCACTACTTCAACATTCCAGGGCGAGGTACTGGACTTTGGGGTGACGATTTCCAGTCTGGCCGGTTGTACAGGGGTGCCGATTGCAGGCACTGCTACCGGTCCTGATACAATCTGTGTCAACACGGCTTTCATGCTGGGCAGTTCGGGTACTACTTTGGCTTCAGGTCTTAGCTTCCAGTGGCAGCAAAAGGAAGATGGCGCAAATACGTGGACAGACATTCCGGGTGGAACAACTAAATATTTCACGATTGCTTCCCAATCGGTAACAACCGATTACCGGCTGATCGTTCATTGTGGGACTTCCTCAGATACCTCAGGTGTACTGACAGTTACACAGCGATCAATTATGCAATGTTATTGCACCTCCAGCAGTAACAATCTCCCTTTGGTTTCATCACCTGCCAACTACATAACGAACGTTACCATACAAGGTACTACATTGAATGCTTCCAGTAGTTCAACAAGTTCGAATGGGTATACATTAGTGCCTGCTACTCCTGCTTCCAATACTGCGACGCTTAACCCTGGTGAGACTTACATTTTCAATGCGACCTTGAGTTCGTTGGCACAGGTAGACCTTTGGATTGATTTTAACCAGAATGCCGAGTTTGAAATTGGCGAGAAAATACCGGTTCAGGCTGTTAATTCGACTGCAACTGCTTACATAAATGTACCCGCTAGTGCTACCCCTAGTACCACAGGGATGCGGGTTCGGGGCACGCCCAGCGGGGTGAGCTTTCCATGCAATGTAGCAGGATCGGGTGAGATTGAAGACTATGCTATAAACATCGTGACACTCCCACCCTGTTCCGGTACGCCTTCGGCAGGAAGTGCTACGGCAGGAGTGAATTCCGTGTGTGTCAATACACCTTTCACGCTAACGCTATCAGGGTCTTCCCAGCTGGCAGGCCTAAGCTACCAGTGGCAATCTAAGGAAAGCACATCCGCCACCTGGATTGATATCAGTGGTGCAACTGGCAAGTTTCATATAGTACAGAACCAATCCACGACGACAGAATACCGGGCGATTGTGAGTTGTGGTGTTAGTGGTGACACCTCGATCCCTGTTACAGTGACACAAAACCCGGTGATAGATTGTTATTGCTCTCCGAATACAGGGCACACATTTGTAACGACAGCAGTAAACCTGATTTCAAATGTTGACATTGCTGGAACCACGCTTAATGTGAGTACCAGCGCGGTGCCTTTAAATGGATACACACAGCATCCTGTCAGCATCCCGACTAATACCGCCACGCTGGCTCCGGGAATTACCTATCTACTTGACCTCACCTTGACTTCCACTCCGGGTGGTGTGGTGGCCTGGATAGACTACAATCAGAATGGAGAATTTGAGGTCTCAGAGGCATTGACTCCCGGGGCTGCGAACACCATGCTGTTTACTGTTCCGACATCGGCCACACCGGGATTAACAGGAATGCGTGTTGTTGCGGGCAACCTATTAAACAGTTCCGGCCCATGCGACTTCATAACCAGTGGTGAGGTCGAAGATTTTGGGATCACTATCGCTCCTCATGCGAACTGTAACGGAACCCCAGTTGCAGGCACAGCGCAAAGCCAGGTTTCATCTGCCTGCCCTTCTCTTCCCTTTGTGGTGTATTTGGCGGGTGCAAGTAGCTCAAGCGGCATCAGCTATCTGTGGCAATCAAAAGCAACTACGTCCAGCAACTGGAACAACGTTGCTGGTGCAATAAGCAACATTCTGATTGCAACTAACCAAACCACTGCCACTGAATACCGTGCTATCCTGACTTGCGGTGGAAACAGTGATACCTCAGCAAGTGTAGTGGTAAACCAGAACATTTTTTCGGATTGCTACTGTGGACCTTCTGTAGGAATGCAATTGATTACAACTCCGGAAAATCTAATATCCGGAGTCACTATTCCTGGTACAAGTTTGAATGTATCGAGCACTTTGACATCCGGACATTCAGTAATCCCACCTACGCCTGCAAGCAACACTGCAGACCTGATTACCGGAATGATGTATAATCTGGAAATTGCCAAAAATGGCTTTCCCAATGAAATCAGCGTCTGGATAGACTTTGATCAAAGCGGAACCTTTGATCAGTGGGAGAGAACTGACGCTGTGGTTTCAACCTCTACTACAGCTATTGCCAACATTGCCATTCCTGCAAACGCTATCACAGGTCAGACAGGTATGAGAATCATTGCAAAAAGCCAGGGACCACTCTACGGACCCTGTTTTACCATAGTTGGTGAAATTGAAGACTACCTGATAAACATCATGTCTTTGCCCCCCTGCACAGGCACGCCCATAGCAGGCAATGCAATTTCAAACAAGACCAGTGTTTGTACTGGTACTCAGTTCCAGCTTTCACTTTCCAATTCCACACTCGCTTCGGGACTGAGCTATCAGTGGCAGCAGAGAGTTTCGGGCTCGTCTACCTGGAGCGACATCGTTGGTGCGACTACATTGCAGTATAGTATCAATACACAGCAGCAGACAACTGACTATCGCGCCTATGTTAGTTGTTCAGGGCTTGCAGATACTTCAAATACCATTACTATTTTACAGAAACCGTTCAATGAATGTTACTGTTCTCCGGAAACTGGTGTACAGTTAGTCCTTTCGCCGGCGAACAACATCACCAATGTCTCTATTCAAGGCACGACCTTGAACTCCGCCACCACAACGGTGCCTTCAAATGGCTACAGCCTGATCTACCCTACTCAGGTCTCCAACACAGCAATGCTAAACGCCAACCAGAATTATACTCTAACTGTAGCTGGTCCGGGTCAACTCGAAGTGGCATTTTGGATAGACTACAACCAGGACGGGATATTCGCCCTTATAGAGAAGACCCAACTCACTCCCTCCGGAGGAGAATACATAGGCAACTTCACGGTTCCTCACAATGCAGCAGGCGGTGTTACGGGGATGCGTATCGCTGCTGCAGCAACTTTAGATGATCCATGCGATGTTCTACTTTCCGGAGAAGTCGAGGATTATCTCGTCGCCATTCTGCCAGGATGTGCTGCGCCGGTGATTCAAACAGCAGCTATCGGCCCTGGCACGATCACGTTTCATTGGACTGCCGTCAACGGAGTATCGGTGTATGAATTTGCATTGACCCAAAATCCGGCACCTCCGCCAGGTACACCCAACAATACCACTGCGCTTTCACAAACAGAGGTAAACCTGAATGGAGGCACAGATTACTATTTTCACCTGCGAAGCGACTGCGGCAATGGAAGTCGCTCTCCATGGACAATGCAGCAGGTGAGCACCTGGCCCACGAAAGTTGCTGAAAGTCGTCCTGGAGGCAGCAGTTTATCTATTTACCCTAACCCGACTAAGAGCAAAATTTCAGTTAGTATTGAGGGAAATCAAGCACATGGTGCAGCTATTATACTAATGGACTTACATGGGCGGGTATTGAAACGGACAGACGTGAAAGAGCGTCTAACTGAAATTGGATTGAGTGAGTTCGCAGATGGATTTTACCTGTTGCAGGTTCGCTCTGACGAACTAAACGAAGTTTTACGCATCGAGAAGCGTTAAGTCATCTAGTGATTCCGAAATATCAGAAGGTGGGGATTAGGATCACCCACCCACCTTCCTGATTTTCCCTTCCGAACGGTACTTCTCCAACTCACGCAACGCATCAGAGGCTATCCATCTTGAAGCACTGTCACCCTTTTCATGAATGACTCTTGCAGTTGCAATAGCCTGCTCACATAGTCTGCTATTCCGCTTGCCTATCTGTCGCAACGCCCAGTTGATGGCTTTCTTAACAAAGTTTCGCTGATCGTGTGATTCCCGCACCAGGTAAGGCAAAAATTGTTCGAACACTTCATTGGTAGCTTTCTTATCGTGTACTGCCAGTGTGGCCATCATCACAAAGCCCGCCCGTTTTTCAAACTCCGCTTGCCTCCCGGTCCATTCTATCGCTTTCTGCCAGGCTTGTGGTGTTTTATCAAACAATGTTCCACAGCAGTTATCCACTATATCCCAGGAATCAAAATCCTTCGCCCAGTCTTCCATCTGCTTTTCTGTCGTCTGCTTTGGGTCTGAAATGAATATGGCAATATGTCGCGCCTCATGCACGGCCGTCTCCCAGAGCTGCAGGCCCAGCTCATGATTCCTGCCTATTGTTTTTGCCAGCGCACGAAGCTTTGGTGCAGAAACGCCCAGCGTTTCTTTATGTATCCCAAAATGCTGCTGTGCCTTCCTAGACTGAGCAGATGCTAGCTTCTTAAGTTCTTCGAGCACTTCCTCTGGTAACATATCGTAAAGATAGGAGACTCCTGTTCAGATGAGCCTGTTTCAGTCTCGAGCACTTTCTACCTGGTATGATTCAACTGCGTCATTATCACAGTCGCTTCAGTTCCCTATATTTGTTTTCAAGAGCGCATCACTGCCCTGGTAGGTCTGAACCTGCGCTGAGAAATTTCTATCTTCTGATAGTTCTTGTGACAAAAAGAGGAGAGTTGGTTTAGAAAGTTTACTCCTTGTCGACCACTAAACACATCACATGGAATATATAGCCGGTTTCATACTCTGCGGAGCTGTAATTTTCTTTGCAGGAAAAAAAGTCTCCTATTATGGGGACCTCATCGCCGAACTTACCGGTCTGGGGCGTGCATGGATCGGTCTAATCCTCATGGCGTTTGTCACCTCTTTGCCTGAACTTATGGTAGGCATTAGCTCCGTCAGGATTGTAGAAAATGCCGACCTGGCTGTAGGCGATATCATGGGTAGCTGCGCCTTCAACCTGGGTATTCTGGCCATGATGGATGCCTTTGTTCCTGAGAAAAAAAGATTATTCGGTGTGGCCTCACAGAATCATGTTGTGGCAGCGGCTATGGGCATCATCTTACTCGCAATGGCTGGGTTTGGTCTCTATCTTTCCGATGATATTATCGTCATACCCGGGATCGGCCTCATGAGCCTCTTGTTCATAGGTATCTACTTTTTCTCCGCGTGGCTGCTCTATAGAATGGATGCCAATTCAGAAAAATCAGAAAACAACAACCCTGTAAACAACAAAGAAAATCTTTCGCTTAAGCAGGTACTCATCCGCTTCTCAGGGTTCGCCCTGCTTATCATTGGAGCGGCACTACTGCTACCCTGGCTCACAGACCACATTGCTGACAAATTCAGCCTCGACAAGTCCTTCGCAGGAACCATACTATTGGCTGGTGCAACATCTCTTCCCGAAATTGCCGTTTCACTGGCAGCTATCAGAATGGGAGCAGTGGATATGGCCGTAGGCAACCTGCTTGGCAGCAATATGTTCAACATCCTGATTCTTGCGGTGGACGATATTTTCTACGCTCCAGGTCCGCTCCTCAAGCACGCAGCCGAAGTGAACCTGATTTCCTGCCTGTCCACCATTCTAATGTCAGCCGTCGCCATAATAGGACTTAGCTTTGGCCTCAAAGCAAAACGATTTTGGTTAGCGTGGGATTCCATAATCATTTTTGGCATATACATTGTCAACATGGTGCTGCTATACCAGCTTACCAGCGAGTGAATAAACAAATCCAATCATTTCAACAATCCATAAGGTAAGATTAAGGCGTTATGAAGGCGTTATGAAGGCGCTATGAAGGCGTGTAAACACCGAGAATGAGTTTTCTGCCAACCAGCTTTTGATCCCGTGGCTTTACTACTATGGACATTAGTTTTCACCCTTCTCAATCCCTTTTTATACGTCAAAGTTTACCAAAACGCCCTAACATCCTTCATTTTCCACCACTACAGCCACTCCCTAACACCAAATAACACCTTCGCGTGCCTCATCAAAACCAAAACAATAAATTCGTAATTTTCGGACATGCACCTCGTCCTGCGGCTAGTCTGTATCCTCCTGCTCGCCACATCTGGTTGTGGTGAAAAAGACCAACAACCTATTCGAACAAGATCAGCGCTCATCCTGACTACAACCCAAGGCTTCCGACACGAGTCCATCGAAGCTGGATTGGCCATGTTTCAAAAACAGGCTTCAAACTGGAGGCTGGAGCTCACCCTCAGCGAGTCTCCGGAACCGATGCTACAGCAACATTACGACCTTATAGTGCTCCTCCAGACCACCGGCGACTTTCTGGACTCTTTCGAACAGGAAACCCTAAAAGAATATGTCCATTCAGGTGGCCGGATACTTGCCATTCACGCAGCGACAGATGCCGAATATAACTGGCCCTGGTACGGTCAGCTACTCGGCGCCTGGTTCGACAGCCACCCGCCGACACAACAAGCCACCTGCACTCCCACCCAGCACCCGG
>JAFAAT010000067.1 GCA_023426425.1 Bacteroidota bacterium
CCGTTACTGTTACCGTTCCTGCACTTGTGGCAACAAGTGTTACCGGCGCTTGAGGATTGTTATTGAGTAAATAGTTTACGGTATACGTAGCTCCATTTGTCAATCCTGAAATTGTGAATGAACCATTCGTTCCTCCGCATGAGGTCGGATCAATAGCCGTCACACCCCCAATCGCAGGCCCCGGATTCACCACCACGGTTGTAGACGCAGGCGCTGACACACATCCATTTGCAGATGCTGTAACAGTATAGCTGCCTGCATTTGCTGCCTGCACATTAGTTATTGAAGGGTTCTGCTGAGTAGATGTAAATGCCGGACCTGTCCAGGAATAATTCGCACCACCTGTTGACGTTGCATTCAACGCAAGTGTAGCCCCTTCACACACCGGACTGTTACTTCCCACCACAGGCGTTGCAGGTGTTTGGTTCACCACTACTGAAGTTGTTGCAGGTGCGGATGTGCATCCGTTCACCGTTGCAGTTACGGAATAAGTTCCGGCATTTATCAATTGGGCGTTTGTGATCACCGGGTTCTGGGCGGTCGAATTAAATCCAGCCGGTCCTGTCCAGTTGTAGCTGGTCCCTGTAGCCCCGGTGGCAGTCAGACTTATCTGATCTCCGGTACAAACAGGACTGTTGCTGCCAGCCACTGGGCTAGCCGGTATAGGTGATACGATCACAAAAAGGTTGACTGTGGAGTCGCAGCCAGTTGGTGTTGTAAAGGTGTGCGTATAACTCCCTCCGGTGGTAATCGTGTTAGGACCAAAGACTAAACTGCTTCCCGCACACAACGTTGCAGTGTCATTAACCACTGTAGTAGGCGCTACTGTTACAGTCACACTCCCCGCCGGGGAGCTTATGCCATACGAGTTAACTGTAACACTATAGGTCCCCGAAGCCGCGGCGGTCGCAGCAGTAATGGTCGGACTTGCCAAAGTGGAGCTAAAGCCATTCGGCCCTGTCCAGCTATAGGTAAAGCACTGAGCAGCGGATGAGGCAGACAAACTAATGTTTTGACCCTCACATATCACAGGTGTTGTAGTCGTCGCTGTGGGCGCCGGCCAGTTGGGTTCAATGAAAACATTATAGTCCTCAGTTTCACCCGCAGAATAGGTGCCGCATGAATTTACTGTTGCTGCGGTTCCTCCGCTGACCAGAACTACCCGCATTCGCGTATGTCCAGGTGATGCATTGGCAGGGACAGTTATAGTGCCCGAGAATGTGTTGAGTGTGCTCGACCCCGGGCCAGCCTGTGCAAAAACCGTTTCCCCCACGTCCGTAAAGGATCCATTCTTGTTATAGTCAATAAAAATTTTCAGGTACCCCTGTGTGTATCCTCCTGAATTAAACTGACTGACGTTCACAGGATAGGATGAACCCGGCGTCAAACTGATGGGTGGTAAATTCTGGTAGTTCGTATAGGTGTTGTTCGCAGCGGCATTGAATGTCAGTGGCGTAGGCGCAGTCGTTGGATTTGAAAATGTGCCTACCTCCACTCTTCCAATATCACTCCCGCTCCCCGAAGAAGCCAGCGACGTACAATAGCAGGCGGGATAGATGGTCACCGCGTTGCTGGTGTCAGTCAGCCCTGAATTGGTACAGGTAACATACACCCTATAACTCATTGGCAGCGAAACACTGTTCACTGTATGACTTGGCCCTGTCGCACCACCAATATTCGACCAGTTGCTAAAGCAGGCAAGTGTAGACTGCCACTGATATATATACCCTCCACCAATCAGGTTAGTAGTACTAAGAAATACAGGTTGCGGGGCACAGTAAGCGGTGGACGAAGCAACGGCAATCGGAGTAGGTATTCCTGAGCAAGGCACTGGAGAAAGTACTTCAAAGTTGTAGTCTTCAACCTCCCCAAACGTATGGCTGCTGCACGGGGTAAATGTAGTAGTTGCAAAAACACATCTGATTCTCAGTCTCGTTACACCAATTGCTGCAGTGGCGGGAACCTGAAAAGATCCATTGACTATTGTTCCTCCGCCAGGAATAGTACTTGCCGAGGCATATACTTGTTCCCCCGGATCGGTCAACACTCCGTTTTGATTCCAGTCAACCCATATCTTAAATCCTTCTGACCAGATGTCTAAGGTGCTTTGAAACTGAAAATTTACAGTACTTCCGGGGAGAGCCGTGTGGGTCATCCCAGAGAAATAAGTGTAGCCGGCAGTGCCCCCATTACAACCAGTGTTTTGATTGTTGATGTTGGTGGACCCGCCCGTAGTAACAAAACTGTTGATGTAATCGTCATCTGTACACCCGGTCGAGTAAAGTCCTGTCGTGCAGTACTGAGCCATTACGGCGCTCGTACAAAGGAAGAAACTTAGAAAAAGAAAAAGAGCTTTTTCGTAAAGGTTTATTTTCATGTCATTGCTTTTGCTGCCTCACATTCTCTCCTTATAAATGCTGCATCCAAAAGCGTTGCAGTTGACGACTCAGGTTATTATTGAGTATAGACTAACTTGCAACTTTTTTAAAGATACCGCTTGCGCTTTACAATTAAAACGTATTGACACTATCTGAATATCAAATCCACTAACCAAATTGTCACACCAGATCCGCCAATTGCCATATATGAAAATCGATATCCACACACACATCATGCCAGAGCATATACCAAACTACTTCCAGAAGTTCGGCTATGGCGAATTCATTCACCTTGAACATCATTGCCCCGGATGCGCCCGCATGATCAAGGGCGATAAGGTCTTCAGAGAGGTCGAACAAAACTGCTGGGACCCCACAGTGAGAATGAAAGAAATGGACATGACAAACGTCGCCACACAGGTGCTATCCACCATACCCGTGCTCTTCAACTACTGGGCGCAACCGCACCACGGCCTCGAAACCTCCCGCTTCTTCAACGATCACATTGCCTCCTGCGTCACACAACATCCCGACAGGTTCATCGGCATCGGCACCGTTCCCCTCCAGGATATAGACCTCGCAATCAGGGAAATGGAGCGCTGCATCACAGAACTGAAAATGCCCGGCCTCGAGATCGGATCCAACATCAATGGCAAAAACCTCAGCAACCCTTCTTTCGATCCATTCTGGCAGGCTGCAGAGGAACTTGGATGCGCACTATTCATTCACCCCTGGGAAATGATGGGCGAAAAAGACATGCAGAAATACTGGCTCCCCTGGCTTGTAGGCATGCCCGCAGAAACTGCCCGCGCCATTACCTCCATGATCTTTAGCGGTGTGTTTGAAAAGCATCCCCGCCTCCGCGTAGCCTTCGCCCATGGCGGCGGCAGCTTCCCCTTCACCATCGGACGAATCGAACACGGCTTCAAGGTCCGCCCCGATCTTTGTGCTATCGACAACTCGGTCAACCCAAGAGAATACCTTGGCCGCTTCTGGATCGATGCGCTCGTCCACGATCCCAAAGCCCTTCAATACATCACCGAAGCTATGGGTGCCGACAAGGTCTGCATGGGTAGCGACTATCCCTTCCCACTCGGCGAACATCACCCCGGCAAACTCATCGAAGAAATGCCCGGATGGTCCGATCAGCTAAAACAACAACTGCTCTACACCAACGCCCTTCAATGGCTCAATTTAGACGCAGACACGATACATAGCTAAGTTTGAACCATTAATGACTATTTTAGCGCCGGGTTTTGACCAGTCAGATCAGCTACAATTAGCACTCAACTGCTCACGCTTCAACACTAAATTTCAAAACAAAGAAGGATGAAACTTTTGGAAAATAAAGTGGCACTCATAACCGGTGCCAGTCGCGGAATCGGAGAGGCCATTGCCATTAAATTTGCCCAGCATGGCGCAAACGTGGCCTTTACTTATCTCTCTTCAGAGGAAAGAGCAAAAGCCCTCGAAGAGAAGCTTACAGCTTTCGGCATCAAAGCCAAAGCTTACAAAAGCGACGCGGGCGACTATGCCGCCTCCGAACAACTCGCAAACGATGTGCTTAAAGAATTCGGCACCATTGACATCTGTGTCAATAACGCCGGCATCTCAAAAGACAATCTCCTGCTCAGAATGTCCCAGGATCAATGGGATGACGTCATCCAGGCAAATCTTAAATCAGTCTACAATCTGACCAAGCAAGTCATCAAACCGATGATGAAGGCCCGCTCAGGCAGCATCATTAATCTGAGTTCAATTGTAGGCATGAAAGGAAATGCCGGTCAGAGCAGTTATGCAGCCTCCAAAGCAGGTATCATCGGATTCACAAAATCAGTAGCCCTTGAGCTTGGCAGTCGAAACGTCCGCTGCAATGCTATCGCCCCCGGCTTCGTAGAAACGGATATGACCCACTACCTCAAGGACGGCGGTGCTGAGAAATGGTTCGAAAAGATACCCCTGCAGCGTTTCGGTAAACCCGAGGAAATCGCAGACGTAGCTCTTTTCCTTGCTTCAGACATGAGCAGCTACGTCAGCGGCCAGGTAATCAGTGTTTGCGGTGCCATGAATACATAATCGGATAGATAATAGTTAATCCCAAATAACATTTTATTGGGTGTCAGCCAATAGCATTGCATTAGTCAATTATTCTAAATTTGCCTTTTTAAAAATCATTAGATGCAGAAAATACATGCTGCTATTACAGCAGTAGGCGGATATGTTCCTGATTATGTACTGACGAACAAGGAGTTGGAGACGATGGTAGACACCACAGACGAGTGGATTCAAACCCGCACCGGCATCAAAGAACGCCGCATCCTCAAAGGCGAAGGAAAAGGTTCTTCCGATATGGCCGTAGAAGCAGTAAAAAACCTGCTTCATAAACGAGGAATCGGACCCGAAGAGATAGAGCTCGTCATCTGCGCTACCACAACTCCCGATTTCACCTTCCCCGCCACCTCTAATGTCATCTGCGACAAGGCAGGCATGAAAAACGCGTTTGGCTATGATGTAAACGCTGCCTGCAGCGGCTTCCTTTTTGCACTCACCACCGGCGCTCAGTTCATCGAGTCCGGAAGACATAAAAAAGTACTCGTCATCGGCGTCGACAAAATGAGCTCCATCATGGACTATGAAGACCGCGCTACCTGCATCATCTTCGGAGATGGCGGCGGCTGCGTCCTCCTGGAACCAAACAACGAAGGAAACGGCATTCTCGATTCCATCCTCCGCACCGACGGTAGTGGCCGTGTCCACCTCCATCAGAAAGCCGGAGGCTCAGTAAAACCCGCTTCAGTGGAAACCGTGATGAATAAGGAGCATTATGTCTACCAGGAAGGTCAGACTGTCTTCAAGTTCGCCGTAAAGAATATGGCTGATGTAGCTGCCGAAATCCTTGAGCGCAATAATCTCACCGGCGACGATGTAGCCTGGCTGGTTCCTCACCAGGCTAACAAACGTATCATCTCCGCCACCGCCGACCGCATGGGCCTCTCGGAAGAAAAGGTCATGATCAACATCGAGCGCTATGGCAATACCACCAACGGGACGCTTCCCCTCTGCCTCTGGGAATGGGAAAGCAAACTCAAAAAAGGCGACAATATTGTCCTCGCTGCCTTCGGCGGCGGCTTCACCTGGGGCGCTACTTATCTGAAATGGGCTTATTAAACGTTGTCTACTAACGACTTACACGTTCCCAAGCAGGAATATCAGTTCTAAAACCTGCCAGAGAAACTTTCAAATGTTCCTCAACGGGAACATTTTTTTTGCATTGACGAACTGTTCAGATTTATTAAATTCCATCACTTGGCCATGAGCAATAAAGTTTTATACCCGGTCACCAACGAGCTCTAAGCCTCTCCAGACAACAGATTCCACGAGCTCCAGAGCACCTCCAGAGCATCAAATCCATTCATAATTCCTTACTAATCCGTGTTCAATTCATACCTGAATAACACACAACCCCTCACAGAGCGTTTAAACAAGCCTGCACTATCCCAAAAAGAAAAGCCGCTACCCGGAGGATAGCGGCTCTATATAATCTTTGTAAGTTACTTTACTTGTGCAACCAGTGCCTTGAACGACGCAGGCTCATTCATTGCCAGGTCAGCCAGCACCTTACGGTTAAGCTCAATACCCTTTGCAGACAGCTTTCCCATAAACTGAGAATAGCTGATACCTTCTTCGCGGCATGCTGCATTAATACGGACAATCCACAGCGAGCGGTAGTCACGCTTCTTGATCTTACGGCCAACATATTTGTAGCCCAGACCTTTTTCCAACACATTCTTGGCAACTGTATAAACATTTTTACGTTTACCATAGAAGCCTTTTGCTTGCTTCAGGATTTTCTTTCTTCTCGCGCGAGATGCAACCGCATTAACGGAACGTGGCATATCTTGTTTCTTTGATTACAGGCTCTAAACCTGCTTTGTTTTTAATTATGGTTTCAAATTTCTTAAGGACCTGGTTCCTGTTCGGGCCAGGGAACTTGACACTAGCGTAAGCCCAGCATGCGCTTTACCAGATTCTCGTTCGAAGGATGAACGAATGCTGCCTGGCGCAGATGGCGTTTGCGTTTAGTAGATTTCTTCGTCAGAAGGTGGCTTTTGAAAGCCTTATATCTGCGGATCTTTCCCGTACCGGTAACTTTAAATGTCTTTTTAGCACGGGAGTGAGTCTTCACCTTTGGCATGGTCTCAATTTTGGGATGGCAAAGGTAGGTAGAACTATTTGAATAATAAAATTAAGTTGCTTAAAATTACGGAATCAACCTCATATGTTCCGTTCCCTTCATCTCCCAATCCTTGTTCTGCTCTTTGTATCCAATGCTTCATCCGCCCAAAAGCTACAGATTAGCCTTAGCGGAGGATACGCCTTTCCGGTTTTCAATACACCAATGCAAATCAACGGATACCCCTATGCAGACCTTTCAGACAAACCCGCAGTTTTAGGATCTGTACAGTACTCCACGCACCACGGTGCATCACACGGCGCCGGTTTAAATGCAGAATTAGGGCTGACCTACATCTTAAATAGATATTTTTCCATCGGGGGCGGACTTAAATATGGTTTACAGCCAAAAAGATATACGGGCACTGGTGCTCGCGGCCACTATACCTATCCGCTTAAAACGACGCAATTCGTAAAGAATCCATTGTTCGCCAGCCTTTGTCTGCTTGTTAGGAATGAAACACTCCCAGGTTTCAGCATCGGTGGTGGGATTCTTCTCCCCTTGCACACGGATATTATTTCCGAAAATACTTCTGCAGGTACAGGGACCGACCCCCTGATCTTTAGCTCTGTGACGCTAAAGACTTCGTTTGCAATTGGACTTTCAGGTAAGCTCGTCTATTCCAGGAAGATAACTAACCGCCTCAGCCTCACCGCCGCCTTCCAGGTAAGCGCATTGTCACTCTGGGCTAAGTCCTCCACTCTCGACGTACTCACTATCAACGGAAATGACTATACAGCTTCTGTACAACCCGGTAAAATTCACATTGTATACGACCGCAATTATAATCCTCAGCAAAATACTTCTTCCGGAACAGCTTCAGTACTTCCGTCCTATCGGATTCCCTTCAACAATGCACAGTTCAGCTTGGGAGTTGCCTACGATCTATAGACTTCACATAAGATAGCCTCCATGCGCCTGAGTCTGCCACACAGCCCGGAAACTGAAACAGGCTTTATCACCACTAAAGATTTTATTTCTATTTTTACCTCAGCAACCCTCAATTATGGCTTTACTCAGGTTCCGTGTCTACTGGGAAGACGATGATCAGATCTACAGAGACATTGAAATCCGCGCAAATCAAACCTTCCTGGACTTTCACAAAGTGATCCTCCAGGCCTATGAATTCGATGGAAAACACCCCGCCTCCTTCTTCGAAAGCAATGACCGCTGGCACAAAGGCAGGGAAATCAGCTCCGAAGTCCTTGTCAATAAAAAAGATGCACCCG
>JAFAAT010000177.1 GCA_023426425.1 Bacteroidota bacterium
GGTCTACACCCATATCAATAATTTCACCCACCTTACTAATGCCTTCTCCGAACATAATATCAAACTCGACCTGACGAAATGGAGGTGCTACTTTATTCTTCACCACCTTCACACGGGTACGGTTACCACTGGCAAGGTCACCATCCTTAATCTGGCTGATACGACGTATGTCCAGGCGCACAGATGCGTAGAACTTAAGCGCATTACCACCGGTAGTAGTTTCAGGATTACCAAACATGACACCGATCTTCTCACGAAGCTGATTGATGAAAATACAAATGGTGTTTGTCCTATTGATAGTAGCAGTAAGCTTTCGTAATGCCTGAGACATCAGACGTGCCTGAAGCCCCATTTTACTATCGCCCATTTCGCCTTCAAGTTCACCTTTAGGAACCAGTGCTGCTACAGAGTCAATAACCACTACATCAACTGCGCCTGAAGAGATAATCCTGTCAGCAATCTCCAGAGCCTGCTCACCATAGTCTGGCTGGGAAATGATCAGATTGTCCACATCAACACCAAGTTTACGGGCATAGCTAGCATCAAATGCGTGTTCAGCATCGATGATTGCACAAATACCACCTTTCTTCTGCGCCTCTGCTATAGTATGTATTGCGATTGTGGTCTTACCCGAAGATTCTGGACCATAAATTTCTATTACCCGTCCACGTGGAAAACCGCCAACTCCGAGTGCCACATCCAAACCTAAAGAACCCGTGCTTACCGTATCTATCTTTTCCTGCTGCTTATCTCCCAGCATCATCACTGAGCCCTTGCCATAGTCCTTTTCTATCCTGTCAAGCGTTACCTTAAGCGCTTTGAGTTTTTCTTCGACGACTGCCATTGTACTATTTTTAGTTATGAATTTACTTATTTCTAATTACATCAAATATACGCCAGTTTCCAGCCGCACTATCTAAAGTTTTTCCACAGATCCCGTGAAAATACGGGGGTAAAACGCCATTTTCTTAGACACTATTAAAAACATCACATTGGCACCATTAAGAACAAAGCTAATGGTAATTTTTGAAAGTCCAAATGGACCGCAAGATTTTTTTTTATTCTTCGCTGCAGTCAATTCTAGTCCAGATTCATCCGGTCACCATGTGACTTTGGACTCGAGATCACAATGAATTCCAGCATCTCCGCAGAGTCATTGTAGATTTTATGTCGCTCTCCGGGCATAATCGCCATTCCCTGTCCTGCAATGACCCTATGAACCGCACCTTCAACCTGAAAGGCAGCCTCGCCCGACAGGATATAAAAGAACTGTTGGGATTTCTCATGGTAGTGCAGTCTCTCTGTGGTACCCTGGGGCATCCGCTCCCGGATCACTGAAAGGTTATCCGTTTTCAAAAAATGCCAGCCGTGACATGCATCTCCCCAGGTGTAATGTTCGGCATTTTCAATGTCTGTTTGTCGCATAATAATATGTTGAGTACAGTTTGAAAGCACAAAATTGTTACATCAAAAATACTTGTTCAGGATAGACATATACCAGAAAAGCCGTCCCTGATGAGACGGCTTTTTATTAAACTTGAGCTATTGCTAGATTCTGAAGTGAGAGAACGCTTTGTTCGCTTCAGCCATACGGTGTGTATCTTCTTTCTTTTTGAAAGCTCCACCTTCACCCTTAGCTGCTGCAACGATCTCGTTGGCCAGTTTATCGGCAATAGTCTTACCATTACGCTCACGGCTATAACGGATCAACCATTTCATGCTTAAAGAAATCTTTCTGTCAGGACGAACCTCCGTAGGAATCTGGAAAGTAGCACCACCAATACGACGGCTGCGCACCTCTACAGATGGAGTGACATTAGCCAATGCACGTTTCCATACTTCATAACCATCTTCGCTGGTCATTTGGCCTACTTTATCTAATGCATTGTAAAATGCGGTCAGAACTACGCTTTTGTTACCACCCCACATCAGGCAGTTTACAAAACGGGTAACCTGTTTATCGTTGAATTTTGGATCTGGTGCTAATGGTAATTTCTTAGCTTGTGCCTTCCTCATCTTTAATGACTGGCTTTATTATTACTGATTAATTTATTTTTTTGCTTTCTCTCTCTTAGTACCGTACTTGGAGCGGCTCTGCTTACGGTCTTTTACACCTGCAGTATCCAATGCACCACGAACAATATGGTAACGTACACCTGGAAGATCTTTCACACGACCACCACGAATCAGAACGATCGAGTGCTCCTGGAGGTTATGACCTTCACCTGGGATATAAGCGATCACCTCGATCTTGTTGGTAAGGCGAACCTTAGCCACTTTACGAAGTGCAGAGTTTGGTTTCTTAGGAGTTGTAGTATATACACGGGTACATACACCACGACGTTGCGGACAAGCATCCAAAGCACGAGACTTTGACTTGGCGCGGATTTGCTGACGACCTTTACGAACTAGTTGTTGAATAGTAGGCATTGCTTACCGTTATGTAAATAAAAATTTGGACTGCAAAGGTAAGGGTTCTTTCTTAAATACCAACAAAATTTAAAGGAATTATCTGTTGATTCCTTTATCTTACTACTCGGCATCATCCGCCCGCCGATACGCAGTCTCACGGTTTGCTCATAGATTACTGTAAGATAAAGGCGCTATGAAGGCGTTATGAAGGCGCTATGAAGGCGTGTAAACTCCGAGAATGGATTTTCAGCTTAGGGCAAAGTAAAACTATTTTAAGAAGCTACAATTTCTTCATATTCCGTAGAAATCTGAGCATCACTTCGCTAATAATCATCATTTTATGCACTATTAAAGAACAACCTATAACTAGATTTCCTTATTTTGCTCTCCAAATCTGTTTATCGATGCCCTTACTCCCAGATACCTTCCCCGTTCTTTCAACTAACCGGCTCAACCTCGTAGAACTCAACAATGACCACCAGCAGGACCTCTTCAACCTGATGACAGAACCACAGGTAACGAAATTCTATCCCGTCATTTCGCTCAAACAACCATCCGACCTGCAACCGGTAATTGGCAAATTTGCAAAACAATTCACCGAAAAACAGGGGATTCGCTGGGGAATTCAGCTCAAAGACTCAAATCACCTCATCGGCACCATAGGCTTCCAGACCCTGGCTCCCGGCCACCGCGGCTCACTGCTATTCGCACTCTCCCCCACCCATTGGAACCAGGGCCTTACTTCCGAAGCAGTGAAAGAAGTTATAGATTATGGGTTTTCTCAGCTCAACCTAATCAGAATAGAAGCGGAAGTACTGCCGGGCAATTACATCTCCGAAAAGCTGCTCAGAAATGCCGGCTTCAGGCAGGAAGGACTTTTGCAAAAATGGCTTTACTGGAATGAGCAGTACCATGATGTCAATATGTATGCTCTGGTCCAATAGATTTATATCCGACATTCTCCATCAGGGAACCAGTAAAGGGGCTTTCAAATTTCCCGCACAGGTTCTTAATTATTATACCTTTGCAAAA
>JAFAAT010000027.1 GCA_023426425.1 Bacteroidota bacterium
ATCCAGAACAGGGAGTTCGATAAAACTGATTTCACCGTTACCGGCTTTCCCAAGGGTGACTATGAGCACTGCACGTTCAATAATTGTGATCTTTCGGGACTGGACCTCTCCGCCTGCAGTTTCGAAGATTGCCGGTTCAACAACTGTAATCTCAGCCTGGCAGGATTGTCCAATACTGCTTTTCGAAACGTCGGGTTCGATTCCTGCAAACTCCTGGGGATTCAGTTTGGAGGCTGCAATCCTTTCAGCCTGCTCTTTACATTCACAAACTGTTCACTGGATCACGCTTCATTTTACCAGCTAAAGCTGAAGAAACAACAGTTTGTCAACTGCAGGCTTGTTGAAACAGACTTCACCGAGGCCGATCTTTCACAGGCAGTTTTTGAGGGATGCGATTTATCAGGCGCCATATTCGAAAACACCAATCTCGAAGGTGCTGATTTCCGTACTGCTGTAAACTTTTCTATCAATCCTGAACACAACCGCCTGAGGAAAGCGAAATTTTCTGTCGATGGCCTGCCTGGCCTGCTTCACCAGTATGACCTCCACATAGAGGTCTGAGGTCTTCCACTTCGCCTCCACGCCACACCATTACCCACTCTTCGTTATCTTGCCGCCATGACCAGCAAGTTAATTCTCGCAGTTTCTCTTTTGAGCCTGCCCTTCACATCCCCTGCTCAGGACAAACCTAAATGGGATGTCAACAATCCCGGCGGACCACACAAGGAAGTTTCCTTCACCGTTTCAGAAGGAACCTGGATGAACCTCGATCTGTCTCCTGATGGCAGCACCCTAGTCTTCGATCTCTTAGGCGACATCTATTCAATGCCTGCTACAGGCGGAACGGCTACTCCCCTTCGCACCGGTCTTGCCTTTGAAGTGCAGCCTCGCTTTAGCCCTGATGGCAAACAGATTCTCTTCACTTCCGATGCAGGAGGTGGTGACAATATCTGGGCCATGAACAGCGATGGCAGCAATGCGCGTCAGGTGACGAAAGAGACTTTCCGTCTGCTGAACAACGGCGCCTGGATGCCCGATGGACAATACGTCGTGGCGCGCAAGCATTTTACATCTACGCGTTCACTCGGTGCCGGGGAAATCTGGATGTATCATATCAGCGGCGGCAAGGGACTGCAGCTAACAACCAAGAAGAACGACCAGCAGGATGTAAACGAACCTGTAGTCTCTCCCGATGGCCGATACATCTACTTCAGCGAGGACATGTACCCGGGTGGGTTTTTTCAGTACAACAAAGATCCTAACAAGCAGATCTTCGCCATACGCAGGGTTGACCGGCAAACTGGAAAGGTAGAAGACGTGACCGGTGGACCCGGTGGCGCTGTACGTCCCCAGCTTTCCAATGATGGCAGCAAGCTGGCATTCGTCAGAAGAGTGCGCACTAAATCGGTGCTCTACCTCCGCGACCTGAACACCGGTGAAGAGTGGCCCATCTTCGATCAGCTTAGTAAAGACCAACAGGAAGCATGGACTATCTTCGGCAGCTTCACCGGTTTCGACTGGACACCCGATGACAAACACATCATCATCTGGAGCAACGGCAAGATCAACAGGGTGGATGTTTCCCAGGCAAATGCATCAACGATAATCCCGTTCACTGCAAACGTGCGCCAGAAGATCGCCGACGCTGTAAGAGTAAAGCAGGACATCAACCCGGAAACCTTTGATGTGAAAGTGATCCGTCATCTTGTCACCGCTCTCGATGAGAAATCCGTGGTCTTTAGTGCGCTGGGTCACCTGTACAAAAAAGACCTTCCCAGCGGCAGGCCCCAGCGACTTACTTCTGGCAGCGACTATGAATTCGAACCTTCATTCTCACCCGATGGAAAGCAGCTGGTCTACACTACCTGGAACGATTCCAGCTCCGGAGCAATTTTCGTAATGAACACTTCCGGCAATCCCCGTCCGGTAAAAATTACCTCTGAGAAAGGTATTTACCGCAGGGCCTCCTTTAGCCCGGATGGCAGCCTTATTGTCTTTGAGAAAGAAGAAGGATCAACTGTGTTAGGTCCAGCCTATACATCCCGTCCGGGCATTTACACGATCCCTGCGACTGGTGGTAAGGCCAGGTTCATCACTGCTGATGGTACCAGCCCGGCCTTCGATCACACAGGCAAGCGTATCTACTTCCAAAAAGGCTCTGCTGAGATGAACCGCAATTTTGCAAGTGTAGATCTGAACGGCCATGAAGAGCGCATTCACCTCAAGAGCACCTATGGCAGCCAGTTTACGGTGTCTCCCGATGGCAACTGGATTGCATTCATCGATTTGCACAATGTCTACCTCGCCACATTCCCCATCACAGGAAAAACTATTGACCTCGGAAGCACCACTGAGGATTTCCCTGTGAAGAAAGTTTCCAGAGATGCGGGACTAAATCTGCACTGGAGTAAAGACGCAGGGAAAATCCACTACACTCTCGGAGACCAGTACTACACGGTCAATCTCAAGGACCGTTTTGAGTTTCTTTCCGGCAAACCAGACTCGCTGTTCGCCTACCCTGAGAAAGGCGTCACAATAGGCCTGCGTGCTGAGACCGATAAACCTGCTGGTACTATTGCCTTCACCAATGCACGCATCATTACCATGAGCAATGATCAGGTCATAGAGAATGGCACCATCGTCATCAAAGGAAATATTATCGAAGCGCTCGGTAACTCAGGTGCTGTCAATATACCAGCCGGAGCAAAGGTTATGGATGCCAAAGGAAAAACAATAATGCCCGGTTTCATCGATGCCCATGCCCACGGCAGCCATTTCAGGGAAGGTATTACCCCACAGAAGCACTGGCCCTACTACGCCAACCTCGCTTATGGCGTCACCACCATGCATGATCCCTCAGCCAATTCAGAGCTCGTCTTCGCACAATCCGAGTTGGTGAAAACTGGTCAAATGGTTGGACCGCGAATCTTTTCTACCGGCACTATCCTCTATGGTGCCGATGGCGATTTCAAAGCCGTCGTCAATAATATTGAAGATGCACGCAGTGCACTAAGGCGCACCAAAGCTTTCGGAGCGTTCTCGGTGAAGAGCTATAATCAGCCCCGCCGCGACCAGCGCCAGCAGATCATCCAGGCAGCACGCGAACTGAATATGGAGGTAGTTCCCGAAGGTGGCTCCTTCTTTTTTCACAACCTCAGCATGATCCTCGACGGACACACCACCATCGAACACAACATGCCGATGTCTGTGCTCTACGACGATGTGATTCAGCTTTGGAAGCATGCAGGTACAGCCTACACGCCCACACTAATCGTTTCCTACGGGGGCATCAGTGGCGAGTACTATTGGTATCAGCATCATGATGTCTGGGAAAAGGACAGGTTACTCAACTTTACGCCCAGGAGGGTTGTGGATACACGCAGCCGCCATCGTACTATGGTGCCGGAGGAGGAATACGAGAATGGTCACATCCTGGTTTCAAAGCAGGCAAAGAAACTCAACGATGCTGGTGTGCTTGTGAACATGGGCGCACACGGCCAGCTTCAGGGATTGGGTGCCCACTGGGAGATCTGGATGATGCACCAGGGTGGCATGACTCCCATGGAAGCTTTGAAAACTGCTACTATCAATCCTGCTAAATCGCTGGGCTTCGATCATCAGCTGGGATCACTCGAGCCGGGAAAACTCGCCGACCTGCTCGTGCTGGACAAGAATCCTTTGGATGATATCTACAATACTGAATCCATCCGTTACACCATGGTCAATGGCAGACTATTCGAATCAGAGACAATGAACGAGACCGGTAACCAGGAGCGTACACGCCCGCGTTTCTATTGGGAGACATCCCGTAACGCAGACAAGTTCGAATGGCCTTTGGATGCATGCACCGAAGGAAGTTCTGCGACTTGCAGCTGTGGACATAACTAGGCTTCGGGTCAAGCCATCCGTAGAGACGTTGCATGCAACGTCTCTTTTTTTATTGTCTATGGCGACCTGGGAATTTGGGAGACGTAGCATGCTACGTCTCTACAGTGGGATTTCCTAATCGCTGGTTAACCGGTTGCAAAGCCAGCGTTAACCAGGTCAAAATAGTTGCACCATCTCCGCCGCGGGTGAATCTTTGCATCATCAAACGAAACAAAAACAAAACACTCAAAACAAAACAACTCAAAAACAAACGTTATGAAAAAGATCATCATCATCGCAGCAGCTTTCATCGGATTCACTACAGCAGCTAATGCTCAGACTCCAAACACTCAAAACGCTTCTGCCAACGCAAGCCAGACTGTTCAGCTCCAATTGAGCAATGCGCTGGAAATCTCTTTCACTTCTAACAACAACGCTACAGGATCAACTGTCACCCTACCTTTCACTACTGTTGCACATTATGCTGCTGGTGTAGAAAGTGCTGAGCAGGAACTTAAGGTTCGTTCAAACAAGAAGTTCAATGTTACTGTCAAGACCAGCAGCTCCAACTTCACTTTCTCCAATGGCGGATCGGTAAACAACTCCAACATGCCTGTATCTGTACTTGGTCTTGCACTGACAGAGAATGCTCCTGGTGGACAAGTAGGTCAAGGTTTTTCTTCTACTAGTTTCAAATCGCTTACTGAAGCACCTCAAAGCCTGATCACCAATGCTAACAACGGTGGCAACCAGACCTTCGCTGTAAAGTACAAGGCAACACCAGGCTTTGACTACCCTGCTGGCACTTACACTACCAGCGTAATCTACACTGCCACGCAGCAATAATCCCGGATCTTTTTCATCCTAATAAACCAGTAGAGACGTAGCATGCTACGTCTTTTTTTTGCGTTAAGGGAGAGATAGTGTATTTAGGTCCTTACGGCAAAGATGCTACGGCGGATTAGGGTAGATCTAGCCTCGTGAAACCCGCTCCCGGAGCTGAAAGAAATTGTTCTCCCGGAGAGCTGTTGTTATTGGTAGTTATTATGGTTGTGCTATTATCAACCAGGTTAATAGTCCGGCAATAATTGCATACATACCAAAAAATCTATGCGGCATTGTTTTTCCAAATTTATAGTCTTCTAAAAAATCTTTCTTTAAGTCGTTATAGCCTTGTACTTGTTTCAGTTGATTTACAAGCTCTTTGTCGTGGTCAACAGCGAGGTAAATAAATTGCTTGCTTGTCGGAAAGTCTTTCAATAGTTTATAAAAATACTCGGGGTTTGCTTTTGCCATTTCATAAACTGATTTGTCAAAGTAGCCACTTTGAGGCCGGTAGTCAATAGGTAAAGTGCTAATGCTATCTTTCAAAATTGAGTAATTTACTTTCCCAGCATTGGTCGCAATGAAGTTTGTAGTATTTGTAAAAGCGTGTTGCTCTTTAGAGACGTTGTAGTAAATCATTTCCAATTCTCTTTTTGTCTGTGCAATAAATTTGTAATGGTTAACAGATTTATCCGGATGCTTTGCCCAAGCATAATAACCATTTCTAAAACTGTGATGATATAATGGAAATTCCTGGTTTAATTTATGACTTAAATCAAAATAGCTTTTCAAACAATAAGCATTGTTTAAATCTGTATTTACCTTCAATTCGCTTTCGGGCTCCGTTTGATATTTTTTTCCATTGTCGGATATTAGCGTATAAACCGTTTCGTTTCTTAGCAGAGTGTAAAACTTGCCCTTAAATTCGTTTTGTTTAGTAATGACCAGCGTGTCTGTTTTGAGGATTGCTGGACCTGTACCTGCCTTGTCAATATACCTGCCCATTTTGTACACCTTCACGTATTCGTTAGATAGCTCGATATAGTGACGAGTTTTTTTATTCGTCGTTTTCAAAAAAGTAGAATTCTGTCCCAAAACTTGGAACGAAATAAAAAATGTCAAGATGCTAATGAATAGGTTCAGTCTGATTTGGTGTCTGCCATAATTACCCATAACTCTCAAATATTCGCAACGCATGTTAACAGCCCGAAATATAGTGTTTTTAGATTCCCACTTTCGGAACGCTTGGGGAAGAATTTAGGAACTGCCGAACAAACACCTCGCACTCTGTCTGCTTTCGGCCTAATGGGTGGGTCAACATGCCAGAATCTGCTAATTATTCCACTGAGGTGGGTGGGTCAACATCCCGGAATCAAGGGTTAGGAACCAGCAGGCAGAAATCGGTTTGGTGGGACAATATAAGTCCACAACGGCAGGTTTGCATCGTCCGGACTCTACATTTTGGCCATGTCATTCGCCTACAGGTGGTCAATTGGTTTATGGTCGATAGCGTTATTTTCCTTGTCAAGAGTGATGAAGGAATTACAAGCAACCTCAATAACGTTTCCTTCAATATCTGAAAAGTAAAAGAACAATCCACCGAAAGGAGGCGCAGTAGGCTCTTTTAAAATTTGAACTCTTCCTTTGAGATGGTCATAGAGTTCTAAAACATCTTCTTCTGTCTGTACATTGTAACCAAATGTCACAGAACGAAAGCCGTAACCATCAGCACCTATGCCTATAAAGTCGGCAAGCATTTTTCTATCACAAATGCTTAGTAAAAAGCCATTGAGTTTGTAGAATGCAATGTCTTTGTTTTCAGCTACAGTCTTCCAGCCGAGGACCTGTCCGTAGAAAGCTTTCATAGCCTCTAAGTTCTCTGCGCCAATTGTTAATACGCTAATTCTCTGTTCCATTTTTATATTGTAAGCTCCCCTAAAATTAGACAGTTTAAAAATTGACTTTTTATTCTTGAACTGTTCGTATGAGAAAGTCGCGATTACAGAGACACTGATCCTACATGCGTTGAAGGAGTACAAGCAGGCAAGAACGCTGCAGACATTTGCAGGGAACTACGATCACAACAGATCAAGTGGCTCAATTTAACCAGAACAGCTATACGAATTCCTGGCGAGTGGCTCAATTTAGCCGGAATCACTTTTCGTGTTACATCCAGGGTGGCTCAATTACGCCGGAATGTCAGTCGCTAAAGGGCAATGGAAAAGATGAGTTCAAGAATCAGAATGTCGCTCAACCTCCTGGCTCAATTTGTCCAGAATGGTGGCTCAGCTTGGGCGGGAATATCCAAGCCAAATGAAGTAGTAGACAAAGTTTTAACGGTCGGTAATTGGGGAAAAGGAAAGGGAAGTGAATAATCTGGGATCAAGACTCTGAATGAGAGTGATCCTTGTCCTTTAATTTCAAAACAGGTGGGTCAACATGCCGGAATAACAGTTAGTTCCAGTCCGTTCGGCTTACTACAGGTGGGTCAACATGCCAGAATCTGCTGATTTTTCCACTGAGGTGATTGGGTCAACATCCCGGAATCAAAGGATAACGGACCAGCAGGTAGGATCAAAAAAGGGTGGGTCATCGGGACCAGGTTGGGACCAGGTTGGGACCAGGTTCAAATCTTTCTAAAAGCTGCTCAAAATCAAACGGGAGTACAGGCACTTATCGAAAGCATCCTGATTTAGTAAAGATGCCAGGTAGTTAAGTATATTCACGTGCCAACGTCATTTTTAATGAAGTACCTGTTAACAGCATTTGCTCTGCTTATATTGACATCTTGTTACGGACAAAGAAGTAGTAACCACAGTAAAAGTGATGCAACAGCTATTATCCTGAATCAGCAAGACTTAAAAAATGAAAAAGTAAGAAACTACAAGTTTCTTGAAGGAATGTATGCCGATAGTTATTTCCCAAAACCTCTTGTAGATAAAGTAAAGATAATTCTCCTTGAGTTTTGTTTTAATATTGAAAAAGACGCCCCTAAGAATCTTGATGAACTCTACAAACTTTCACACGCGGCAACGGGAAAAATAAATGACCTGCAAGGTGAATTTGCTCAGCATCAAACTGAAATAGAAACGGCGGCAAGAGAGGTAATCGCAATAGATTTTGATTTTATTTCCAGTTCTTATGGCTTTAAAGCAGACGTTGAGGAACTAATTTCAAATAGAGATTGGTAACCTCACCCTCGGCGGAGGCTGCAGACTAGCCACACTATATCGTAGCGTTTTGCTGGTCATAACAAAAAGCCGGTGAATTCAGTGGCTTTTACATTTTGTGAACCTCTCTGGACTTTTTTCGAACCTGATTGTTGAAGATTTGTAGATTCTGGCTGTTTAAAGAATAAACGATCTCATGTAATGGATCAGCGGGAACGGTTAAGTGCTTTACGCAGTAGTGGTAATAGCGTACTGTCAGCCGAAACAATAAATAAAGTAAATCTATTCAATTGTTTCGATTAAGAATGTCAGGCCGCTATTGTACAAAGCCGATGTTACCTGCATGCCTTCGTCACTTGATAGTTGTCAGCTCAATGTAATCTCCGCTATCATGTCCAACAGCAACGAAAAGTTCGCTCTTATTTGTTAGAAATAACCGTTTGTCAATCTTTGTCCTGAAGATTTCATCAAACGTAAAGGCAGAATATGCAAGTGGAAGTATCCAGTCCAAGACCTCATAATTTGCTTGGTCTGTGC
>JAFAAT010000052.1 GCA_023426425.1 Bacteroidota bacterium
TTTTGATACCAGGCTATTCAATAGGACTCCGTACAGAGTGTCGGCAGTCCTGGAATACGCAAAGTGAAGAAGAGAACTTGTTTGTGGAATTTCGAGTTCAGGGTTAGCAATTCTCTTCCCTGTTGTGGCGTCTATCGAAAAGAGCCGTTCGTCACATTTGACGAAGAAGCGCTTGTTGATTTCGTCGTAGCAGTGCATGCCGCTCACCACGCAGTTCAGGCCCTCAATGTGTAAAGTGTCATCAATTGGTGTCGGTATGCCTGTAGTCTGATCAATTGTTGCGAGGAAATGTCTGTTGACCGTGTCGTTGAAGTAAACACCATAAAGTGTACCGGTGGAGTTGTCGTACTCGGGAGCATAGGTTGCCCAGGCGCCGGAAGGGAAGAATGGGATGCCAGAATTCACTGCACCCGTACTTACATCGATTGCATACAAATGATCCACGCTGGAGGCACCTGCTGGAAAGATAAACCTGCCGTCAGTTTCGTTATAAGTTCTAACCTTCGCAAAGCAGGTAGAGACGCCAGGAATCGAATCGCCTGTACTGATAACTGCTGCAGTCGCAGGGTCTAACTCTACCAGGTGGTAGTGTTGAGAAAAAGCAGGGCAGGCAATTGAAACTGACAGAAGAAATAAGAGCAACTGCTTCATGCGCACGAAATTTCCTGATAAGTTACTCAATACTTACGAATCCTGTGCGTGTTCGTCTGCCGCCCTTCAAAATTTATTGCCTGAGGAATTTGACACTGTACTGTTCCCGGTCGTCTGTAACTATTCTGGCGATGTAAGTGCCGGGTGCGAGGGAACTAATGTCTATCTTTTTACTAACCGCGAAGGCTTCTTTCAAAACCATCGCCCCATTCAAGTTGTAGATCATTACCTCAAGTCTGCTGCCAAGCAAATCCTCGACCATGATGTATTCTGTGGCTGGCGAGGGGTAGAGACTTATGCGGTTGCGGACCTGTACTTGTCCCGGATCAACAACCGCTGTGGGCGTAGCGCTGTCGAGGTAGTAGGAAAAGCCTTCCCCGGGGAGTTGAGGGTAATTAGGTAATGTTTTGTAGAATTTACCTGCGACAGTTACTCCTGGTCTGCCATCTGGCACTTCCACATAGCCAGAGTAGGTATGCACGCTCTGGGCCGGCTGTACAAACTTTCGCCAGCGTAAGTTCAGATTGGTATCGAGACAGAAGACCTGGAGGAAGTTGTTTTTACTATGCTTATCGTTGATTATTTGCGAATGTGTAGTATTCGCATAGTAGATGTAGTTGTCTACCGGGTTATATACAAGGCTGTGAATGGAAGGAAAGCTGCTGTGGGAATGGTCCAATGTATCCTTTTTCTTAAAGCGAACAGCTTCATAGGAACTGTAGCGATTTCCGGGTTTTCCTTTCAGGAGCATAGTATGATTATACGCAGGGTAGACGAATTGAGAGGGGCCGGTCCGGTAGAAATATTCGGAAGCAGCTACGACTGAACCTGTTGGCAGCGCCAACATATAGGGCGTTTTTGGCAGATAAGCGTAATAGTCTGTACTGTTATTAACATCCGAAACTTTGAGGGCAAATGTGTCAATCATGTTCATTGCGGTATCAGCGATATAGAAGGAGCGATGCAAGTTAGGAGCCTTAAAAAGCTGTTCCCCGTTTATGAAGAAGCGGTTGCCAGGGAATTCGCTAACCGCAACAACATAGTGCCTGTGTAATGTATCAGTTGAATTCACATTACCAAAGACGCCTTCGCGGATCAGCTGGCCGTCCAGGTTGAGCTGATAGAAGATTGAATAATAGTCAAGCGGTGGATTGTTACCGAAATTTATAATCACTGGAATCGTAACTCTGTCGGTTACGAAGAGGTTCATCGGCACCAACTTGTCGCCGGATTGTTGCTGACCTACCAGTTTGAGACGAGTTTCAGGGACTACAACGTTCAGCTGGCTGTCCAACTGCTGATAGTAGATTGCGTTGAGGAACATTTTATAGGGAAGCGGGGCGGTGGTGTCATCGACGATCTGTTTGGTATAGACCAGATGCACCCTTCCATCCTTTACCTCCATAACTATTGCTCCTGGCACTATGGTGCTGTCTGCCTGGAGTAAGTCGCCGGTAAATGCTGCACGGGCCTGAGGGACCAGTGTGCTAACATCATGTTTGTGAATCCAGTATTCTGCAGGATACAGGTTGTCTATCTGAGGATAGGTACTGGTGTCTTTTTTCAGATAGGTGATTGAATAATAGCTACCATTCGATTCCTGTACTCCGCAAGTTGAGACAAATTCGCCCTGATTTAAGAGCTGGGGGTAGAAACTTGTTTGAGCGCCGGCACTGGCGGCAGCCAGCATGAGAAGCTGGCCAAGAATAAGGTTTTTCATAGGGTGTGACTTATGGTGCTAAAATAGCAAGTGAGAGCAAAACCCGTTTGGAAAATGAGTTCTTTTTTGGGCGAAAGCGGGTAAAACACCCCCTTAAATGGTGTCAGAGGACTAATCCGTTTGGGGCTGGATAAGCATCCCTTGCTTAGTACCGGAGGTGTTTTCTTAGTTGCTGGGAACTGTAGTTGAGTGCGAGTGAACTCCTGCAGGTAACAACAATAAAAACTCAGCACCGTCTCCGGGAATGCTTCTTGCGGTGATCAGGCCGTCATGTTTCTCAAGAATCTTTTTGGCGATGGCCAGACCGATGCCCGTACCGTCATAGCTCTCCTTTGAGTGTAGTCGCTCAAACAGGGCGAATATGTGGCCGAGATATTTTTCTTCGAAGCCTATGCCATTGTCTTTGATGCTGATGATGTGCCACTGCCCATCTGCTTGTTCTATACCGTCGAAACCACCAGTGCCTACGCGGCGGGAGCTGATCTGAATGATCGGGGCTACATCGGGTTTGGCGAACTTCAAGGCATTGGAAATTATATTCTGAAACACCTGGCGCATTTGTCCGCGGTTACATCTGATGGTAGGCAGCGGGCCAACTTCAATCAGCGCTGCGCGCTCCTGGATGGAGAGGTCGAAATCTTCGAGCAATTCGTTAAGCAGTAGGTTGAAGTCGACTGGTTCGTACTGGTCATTCCCTGCAGACAGCTTTGAATAATTAAGCACATCGGTTATGAGATTCTTCATCCGGCCTGCAGAGCCGATGATTTTATCAAGGAAGTATTTGGCGTCTGTACTCACCTGTCCGTCAAGACGCTTTTGAAGTAGGTTTGAAAATAGGTGGATCTTCCTTATAGGTTCCTGCAGGTCGTGCGAAGCCACGGAGGCGAATTGCTGCAGGTCATTGTTGCTATGCTCCAGTGCCTGGTTCATCAGTGCAAGCAGACGGTTTGTGTTTTCCAGTTGCTGCTGTGCCTGTTTTTGCATGCTGAGGTCTGTGAGGATAATGCTCATGGCAGTCCCCTCTTCGTATTCCAGGGCAGTGAGAGACAACTGGATCGGAATCTTTTTGGCGCCTCCTTCCAGCGAGACTTCTTCCTTGCAGGCGACCCCCCAGCATTTCTGAAACAGGTCATTGTATGCTTCATTATCCTCGGCAGCAATAAAGTTGCTGAATGGCGAGCCAATAACCTGTGACAGTGGCAGGTTTACCATTGAAGCGAATTGTGAATTGCAGTAGATAATGATGCCGCTGGTATTCAAAGTGACCGCACCTTCGTTCATCTTTTCTATGAATACCCGGTATGCCCTGTCGGCTGTGCGAAGTGCATAGAGCTGAGGCCCTTCTTCTCCTTCAACCACAAGTGCGTCGACCTGTCCCGTTCGAATGGCTTCTATGGATTCCTGGGCTTCAAATAACTGCATGCGGAGCTCCTCCAGTTCCGCTTCCAGTTCTTTCACTCTTCCGGTATTCACTTCATTCATATTTACTGCTTCAATCCAATTGCTTTTAAAACCTTGTTGACATCTGAAAGGTCGCCGATTAGCCGGCGCTCAGGCAAAGGTGCTTTTTTTATCAGCATCGGCAGGGCAATAATCTGTTCTTCTTTAGCTATTCCGCCCTGTTGATGCACATCTATTACTTCCAGCGAATACCGCCCTTTCAGGTGGTCTTCACAGATTGTTTTCAGGTTGTTGATTGCCCGCACTGAGTTGGGAGATGCTCCCACCACGTACAGTCTAAAGACATATTCCTTCTTCAGGCTCTTAACTTCTTCAATGACACCTTCTAATTCCATGCAGTTGGTTATGTCCTGACTGGCCTCAGGTTGAGGCCCACAAGCACTTTTTCTTCGTTAGACAAATCGCCAATGATCTTGCGTATGGGGACAGGTACCTTTCTGACGAGTGTAGGTACTGCCAATATCTGATCTCCGGCAGCCAGCTGGGGCTGAACCAAAAGGTCGATGACTTCAATGGTGTATTTGCCCTGAAGATGTTCTTCGCAATACTTCCTCAGATTAGCCAGCGCAGCCATGGACTTGGTGGTATTGCCGGCTATATAAAGCCGCAACTCCCATCTTTCGCTTTGGGGACCCGCTTGTACGGTTGTCCCGGTTCTACTTTTTTTTGCCATTGGCTGCTTTATTAGTTCGTTTATCGATCAACTCCTGTCGGTTTCGCTCCAATATTTCTTTCCGCATATCCTCTTCCAGATAGGATTTATTGAGTTCGTCCTGAACAGAGTTAAAGTCTTCCTGAAGTGACATGATCTTAGCTTCAAGCACACGCCGCTTCCTCTCGATTTCACGGTCCTTACTTGTCAAGGCAAAGCTTCGAAGTTCAACCCCGGTAACCTCATTGAGCTGGTGGGCTTCGCGGGCTGAACCAGTGAGTACCCCTTCAGGGCCGATGTAGACGTCCTGGAGCTTTAAGCCCTCGTCCGTTATAAGGAACTCACGCACCTGGTTGGAGTGTTTCATTCCGCGCGATTTCATGATGTACAGGCCCTTATTCCTTTCGCCGTTTGTTTCAATATCGCGTACTGTAATCCATGCATCTACCAGGGAAGAAACACCTTCATCGGTTTGTTCACTTACCGTGCTGTTCAGGTTAAGTGCTGTGAATAATACAGTGATATTTTGCCCCTGCAGGTAGTCGATCAGCCTTACGAGAATGGACTTCACTTCAGAAATGAGCCCGGCTGCAGTCAGGTTAGAGATTGGGTCCAGAATTACAATGCTGGGCTTAAACTCTTTTATTTTCTTGTGGATGTTGACCAGGTGCATCTCCAGGCCGTAAACTGTGGGTCTGGCTGCAGCGAACTCGAGTAAGCCTGCATCAAGATGGCGTTGCATGTCCAGTCCTATAGCCCGCATGTTGCGGACTATCTGTGCCGGTGATTCCTCAAATGCAAAGAACAATACGCGCTCCTTTCGCTTGCAGGCAGCATCGGCAAAGGTGGCGGCAATGCTGGTTTTTCCTGTGCCGGCAGTGCCGGATACAAGGATAGAGCTGCCCCTGTAAAAACCTTTTCCTTCCAGCATTTGGTCTAACTGGGAAATACCGGTAGGTATGCGTTCGGTAGAAACTTTGTTGTTCAGTTGCAGGGATGTGATAGGCAATACGGAGATGCCTTCTTCATCAATCAGGAACGGATATTCATTAGTGCCGTGTAAGGAACCGCGGTATTTTATGATGCGAAGCCTTCGCGTGGAAATCTGGTTTTGCACACGGTGGTCGAGCAGGATCACACAATCGGAAATGTATTCCTCAAGTCCGTGCCTTGTGAGCGTGCCATTGCCCTGTTCGCCGGTGATCATGGCAGTCACACCTTTGTCTTTCAGCCAGGTGAAGAGCCTGCGCAGCTCAGCGCGCAAGATACCTTCATTTGTAAGGCCACTAAAGAGGTTTTCAATGGTGTCGAGGACTACACGTTTGGCGCCTATGCTGTCTATTGCGTATCCCAGCCGGATGAAAAGACCATCTAGATCGTATTCCCCGGTTTCTTCTATTTCGCTTCGTTCGATGTGGACATGATCGATGGTGACCAGCCGGTCTTTTTGAAGCTTTTTCAGATCAAAGCCCAGTGAGGCCACATTTATTTCAAGATCTACAGGTCGCTCTTCGAAACTCATAATGACGCCGGGCTCACCGAATTGCATGGCACCACGAATGATAAATTCGAGGGAAAACAGCGTTTTACCTGCACCCGCGGCGCCACAAATTAATGTAGGCCGCCCTTGTGGCAGCCCACCGCCAGTGAGTTCATCGAAACCTGTGATTCCAGTGGGAGTCTTATTTAAGGAGCGTTGAGTAAGGGGGCGTTTTTTCTTGGAGGACATGGAAAATAATGATAATCAAATATTGTAGTAAATGTGTTCATAAATCAGCAGAGTTGCTGAAATCCCGGTAGGAAAGATAGTTTTTTACAACATCTGGAATATCATGCCAGAGGTAAGTTGTAGATTTTTTTCCTCTAACCGCCTGGTAGCAGTTGGTAGGGAAGCTATTAAGACGCAGATAGGTACACAGTTATAAAGATGTAATTAGTGAGCGCCTCCCGGCAAAGCCCGAACAGTTTTCAGGCAGGTTTCTGTGGTTGAATGGGAGGAAGAGAACAGTGGTGGCAGTGCCGGGCTAAGGGACAGGTGAGCCTACAGGACGAACCTGCCCTCAGCTGACGGCCTTCAGCCAGATCCTGATCAGGTTCTCGTCGATGTCAGCAGGAGTCTTCAGTTTGATATGCCTCATGTCTTTACCTGTGCCTTCGAGCCTTCCTTCGGGATCCTCGAGTTTCTGGAAGTCGAAGAAGCCTAGGGTGAGGTAAGCCTTGGCAGTTTTGAAGTAGGCTATGTCTTTAGCAGCACGGAAAACGGGGCGGCTCCATTTGAATTCTTCAGTAACACCAGGCACAGAGTCGTGGATCAGTTTTCTGAGCGATTGCATCAGCTCACGTTGCTGCTCCGGGGCGTTCTTAATGTATTCAGTGACCTGCGGATTTGAGTTCATGTGAGTTGAATTAGCGTGTGCCTGGCAAAGTTAAGGTAGTGCAGCCAGGTTCATGTTCCAAGCCCGTTTCTTAGTTTTTGTTTTTACAGGGGTCTTTAGCTACCTTCAATAGCATGGAAGACGAATCAAGTCGCTTATCGCGTTTAGCCTATTTTACTTCGTTCGCTCACATCCGGGCGCTGCAGCTAAAGCTGGAGGCCATGGAGTCGGTGCTGGGAGAAATGGATCCTGCACTACAGGAGAAGTATATCACCCGTAGCAATGAGCTCCTGTCCACAGACACTGTATTGGCTGATTTCCGTGAGAAGATCAGGGGAATTGAAGAGTCTGAATCTTAAGTTGCCTTCTTACTTGTTTACAGCTTTTGAAACTGCTTCCAAAGCACTTCTTTTTCTGTTATCACCTTCAGCAGGTATAGACCAGTAGGTAGGTTAGAGACATCCAGCTCTGTGCTTTCACCCATCTGTTTCACTTGCGCCCTGTACACTGACTTTCCTGCCAGATCGGTGATGGATAATATGGCTTCGGCGGGAGCTTTTACAATCAATACATCTGTAGCAGGATTAGGATACAGCACTACAGACTGATTAGAGGGCCTGGTATCTGACACATCGGTGAGTATGGATATGGAGTAGTAGGCCGTATCAGTGCACCCGGAGGGATTCCTGGTTACTACAAGCATCACCTGGTAGGTGCCCGCATTCGGATAGTGATGCGTGGGTGCAATATCCGTACTGGTGTTTCCATCGCCAAAGTGCCAGTGATAACTATCTGCGAATAGAGTTCCTGAGGTGCTGAAGGTGATATGGTTGCCCGCGCCTGAAGGCATAGCTGTGATAGTGCCAGCAGTAGGACCATCACCTGGAGTGATGATCACCTGGTTGGATATGCGGTCGTTGATACTGGTGGGGCATTGGACAAGGCTTCTGTACCTCATGGCAGTGGTGGGTGCGACAACGATAGAAGACCCGGTGCCGGTGATGTTGGTAAACAGTCCACCTAAAGTTGCCTGCTGCCAGCGGATGTTGAAGCCGGTGGGGGCTGGGTTGACCAGCTGGATTGTTTTCTGAGTGCCGGGACAAAGTACGGTGTCACCTACGGCAGTTATGAGATTTTGGAAGCTTCCGTATCCGGGGCAGCCTACGGTTACGGTTTTGTACATAGTGTCGGAGCCACAGTCGCCGAAGGCGATGAGACGCACCGTGTAGGTGGAATCGGTGGAGTAGTAGTGCTGGGTGTTGAGGCCAGTGCCAGTGCTTCCATCGCCGAAATCCCATTGGTAGGTAAGTGCCTGCTGGGCATTTGCTGTAAAGGAGATACTGGAGAGATTGGTGGTATGGCTGATCGAGTCGATAACGACCATTGTGGGGTTGATGCTGAACAGAGCACTGGGTGAGGTGGTAGCAGAGTTGGTGCAGGTGACCAGGCAGCGGTAGTCGGTGTGGCCTGAAGGTGCTACTCTCAGAAAGACTGAGTTGGCGCCTGTGATGTTGGTCCAGGATGTTGAGGCAACAGGCTTGGATTGCCATTGGTAGGTGATGCCGGGACCAGCTGAAGCATTGAACAGGTAAATTTTTGTGCTATCGTTGATACAAACGTCCGGACTACCTACTGCCTGTCCACCAGTGGGACTTCCGCTGCAGGCTACGGGTGGAGGGGAGTGATAGAAAACCATATTATTCCTCAGGGAGCCTGTAATAAGGTTATTGTTGTTGCTGCAATCGCAGGCCATGGACTTATGGTCTGGGGTGGTATGGTGATAAAACATAGGGCCACCTGTCGTACTGTTTGGTGTAGCCTGCCAGGCGGTGTGGATTTCGAGGCTTCCGCCCATATAGACAAAGGGCGCATCGAACATGAAGGGTATCCAGCCCGGAACAGGAGGAAGGATAAGATTGGCACCGGCTGTGAACTGGGCTGCCAGGGTGAAACCGGCATTGAGAAAGGTGTTGAAGATGTACGGCCAGGAATAGTTCGGGAGATTGCTGTAGGTGGTTGCTGTGTCTCCTGAACGTACATAGATATCGAGCGTGGCCTGGGCGGTCGCACTCAGTGTGCCGTTGTTTTCCTTTTCAAATGCGAGGCCGTAAATTGTAGTCCCGGGGAAAATATTCAGTGTGGCCAGTTCAGGTTCTGTCAGAAGGGTGAAAGTTTTACCTGTGGTTGTGACGTTAACAGGGGAAAAGACCATGCTTGCGCCATTAAGAGTTCCGACGATGGTGTCGGTAACGATTTGGGCGGAGGCAGCATTGGCGAAGCCGCAGAGCAATAACAGGGAGGCTAGCGATGGGTAGAATCGTTTCAAGATATAATGATTTATTCACAAGCTACGAAAAAGCAGGAAAAGTAAATTGATCGGAAAGTGTATAGAGGTAATTCATAATTGATAATTGATAATTGGTAATTGGTAATTGGTAATTGGTAATTGGTAATTGGTAATTGGTAATCGAGGGACAGAACGATGCAAGGTAGACCCGAATTTGACATAAGGGTAGCACCTACGGTGCACGACCCCCGTGATTATGTTGATTGCTACAGAGCGGTTGCCCCTAGCGGGGCAGAACGGCGCGAGATAGACCCGAATTTGCCATAAGGGTAGCACCTACGGTGCACGATCCCCGTGATTATATTGATGGCTACAGAGCGGTTGTCCCGCAGGTGCGGGACAGAACGGCGGACGGTGTTAGTTTTCGTCGGTACTCACCGACAAGAAATGTTTGCTGCCAAAGGTTACCAGGTATATCGTTAATATAAAACCTGGCACAAGTAATAAGCTGAGCCAGGAAAGGACATCGATAAATGGTCCGAGTATGACGAGTGCGATGGCCAGGAAAGAAAGCTGTTTGGGGAGGGTGCGTCTCAAGTAGCTGTTTACAGAAACTGAAACATGGCTGGTGGTATCGCCTTTCAGTTCCAGGTTGAAGGTCTTGCTCCGCACCCAATCTATTTTGAAATAGATTTTATGCTGACCTTCCGGCAGGTCGAGGGTAACGGTAGCATCATTTGCAATTTTAGCTGTAGGCTTTCCATCTACATAGAATCAGGTAGTGCCTGAGCGAATTAATCCATTCATTCTTCCTGGTGAATACTACTTTCGCCATACCACGAATATACGAATTCGCTTGGGGAAACAGGTAGCTTTGCCTCAGCAGTTGTTCTACGGCCTTTGGTTAAAGTTGCCTCTTAAACGCCGACTATCCTTAAGGTAGCGTATGAAATTACAAACAATTCTGTATGGAGTATTTGTCCTGTTCTGCTGCATTGGGTGCAGCAAGAGCAAGGAACCTGATTATACGCACCGCACCGCATAGTTTGAGAATGTCACGACGGGCAACCCTCCGGCAGTTTGATAAAATGCGTCACCTACAATATCCGGTTGGGCTTCGGAATTTACAGCGATCCCTGGAACAGATATCATTCAGGTGCAACAGCAGCAATGATAGACAGCCTCTCAGAATTGCTACGAGCAACGGAGGCAGATATCATCTGTTTACAGGAAGTTCTATGTGTCTGTATTTTAGGAAGAGATGAGGGCGGTCATTATCTAAAAACTTTGTAATTTGACACTGCTGAGCTAAAGGGGTGCTGGTCAGGCGATTAGGGAAGTAGGCGGTAGGTGGGTTGCAAGCCTGTGGAAAGGGGGATGACAGCAGGAAGTACTGGTGCAGTCAGGGAGTAATCGTGGAGTAGTCAGGGTGGACACTGGAAGTTGGTGTTCTGAAGGTGTTCTGAAGAGGTTCGGTAGGGGTTCTGTAGTTGTTCTGTAGCTCGTACCTTTTTTAGGGAGAAACAACAGATGGCGCGAAAGGTAAAAATGCGTCCATCTGTTCGAAGCAATATACTAAAAACTGATCTAAATGGCAAGAAAAAAATCGTTCCGGCGGCCTCCTTGTCCTGATCCGGATTTGTATGAATGGGTGCAAAGAAAAGATGGTACCGGTTATTGGCGGCGCAGGCGGCAGCACATTCCGCTGAACACGAAGCTGGCGGAAAACAGCAGAAACATGGGGAAGGTGAGCCCGATCAGCAAGATGCTGGCAGACAGCTTTCGACCGCACCTCGGCACAATTGTGCCGGGGCACATCTTTAACAGGATCAACCAGGCGCTGATGTCGTGGATGACCAAACACGGCAAGCTGGACCTGAAGGCCCTTCAGGGAATGGATTTCCAGGAGAAAACTACATTCCTTAAAGCTTTTGGGGGGCTGAAGATCGTAGCTCATCGAAACGTTGACAAAGAAGTGTATAGGGTGGAGCTGGCCATGCTTTATCCGTTTATCCAGGAATGGCCAAACAAGGGACTGAGTCATTATCGATATGGGCTGGTGTTGCTGAGGGGGAAATCGGCAAAGGACCGTCAG
>JAFAAT010000054.1 GCA_023426425.1 Bacteroidota bacterium
ATGACTCGCCTATGATATGGAGTTGGTATGGAGTCGCTATTGAATGGGTATGGTGGTGGTATGGATGTGGGGGTGGAGAAAATGAAGAAAATGTGTGCCTGTTTTTTGGGCGTTTGCAGGAGATTGAAACCTTATTTATTAATACCGTTTTGGCAGTGAAAGTAACCCGGTTTTCCCCATTTATTTTCCAGCCTATTCCTAATAGAAGCTCTTCACGATTTGTACAGAAGGTTCGTTGGCCAGGGAGCCAGGATTACACCCTGGTTTTCCCTCGGGGATTTCTACATTCAGCTCTTTATAATATTCTTCCCAGGCCGGGAAATAGTTGTTATTAGCAGGGTCTTTGAAAGTCATTGGCGGCAGCCTGAAGATGGGTTCTCCATCGTTGGCAGACTTATAGGCATCATAGATCAATTCGCTGCAATAGTAGCGCCCATTGCCATATATAAACTCCTTATCGTAGTCCTTACCGATTTGTTGCAACGCGAATCCAAGGGCACGCCCGTGCAACCTGGAATAAGATGCATCCATTCTTCCTACGACGACTTTTGGTTTATTCCGCCCTTTTGTAGAACGGAGCATAAAATGATCCAGCCTGGTTAGCTGTACGCCCTTGCCTATTGCCTCAATCACCCAGACGGAGTCCCGGTTGACATAAACCAGTCCGACATGCGAGAACTTTCTTCCTTTGTGGCCTGGTGTTACGGTTTCGATAGCATCACACAGGCCGCCACAGTCCAGATCCTGGAAGAGGAGATCGCCGGTTTTATATTCAAATTGAGTCCATTTCTGGGCGCTGGCATCAGCAACCAAGACCAAAAGGAGCGCAAGAGGCAGCAAGTATTTCATACAAGGCGGCAAGTTAGTGCCTCTGATTAGTTGGATCAGATTTTTTTTGGTTCAATAGATGGTTATTCACGACCTACGGTCTAAGGTATTTTATTAAATTTGCCACCCTGCCGGAAACGGCATAGAAAGGCAAACAATATGTTCGATAATCTGAGTGAGCGGCTCGACTCCGCGTTTAAGCAGTTAAAAGGTGAAGGTAGGATCAATGAGATCAACGTAGCGAGTACAATCAAGGAGATTCGCCGCGCCCTGGTAGATGCAGACGTCAACTATAAAATAGCCAAGGAATTTACCGACAAGGTGAAGGACAAGGCGATGGGGGAGAAGGTGCTTACGGCTGTTTCACCGGGTCAGCTCATGGTGAAAATAGTGAAGGATGAACTGGCAGAACTGATGGGCGGTACTGCGAAGGAAATTGACCTTAGTGCTAAGCCCACGATAATTCTCATTGCCGGACTCCAGGGTAGTGGTAAGACCACATTCTCTGGAAAGCTTGCCAACTTCCTTAAGTCAAAAAAGAACCTTAATCCCCTGCTTGTTGCCGGAGACATTTACCGTCCAGCGGCTATTGATCAGCTGAAGGTATTAGGTGAGCAAATCAAAGTGCCGGTTTACAGTGAGCCTGAAAACAAGAACGCGGTAGACATAGCCAACAATGCCATTGCGCATGCAAAAGCTAATAATCACAAGGTAGTCATCATAGATACTGCTGGTCGCCTGGCAGTAGATGAGGTGATGATGACTGAGGTTGCCAATATTAAGGCAGCGGTCGACCCACAGGAGATACTTTTTGTGGTAGACTCCATGACCGGTCAGGATGCAGTGAATACTGCCAAGGCATTTAATGAGCGCCTTGACTTTACTGGTGTTGTCCTTACGAAGCTAGATGGTGACACCCGTGGTGGTGCTGCGCTTTCCATCACCTATGTGGTGAACAAGCCAGTGAAGTTTGTGAGTATGGGTGAAAAGCTTGATACCCTTGATGTGTTCTATCCTGAGAGGATGGCACAGCGTATCCTGGGTATGGGTGATATCACGACTCTTGTTGAGCGTGCACAGGCACAGTTTGATGAGGTGCAGGCGAAGAAGCTAGAGAAGAAAATTCGCCAGAACAAGTTTGACTTTGAAGATTTCAAGGACCAGCTTCAGCAGATCAAGAAGATGGGTAACATTAAGGACCTGCTTGCGATGATCCCGGGTGTAGGAAAGGCTATCAAGGATATTGACATCTCGGATGATGCATTTAAAGGAATTGAGTCTATTATCAATTCCATGACACCGTTCGAGCGTCAGAACCCTGACGTGATCGATCCGAGCCGGAGGAAGCGCATTGCCAAAGGATGTGGTAAGGATATTTCGGAGGTGAATGCCTTTATGAAGCAGTTTGAACAGATGCGCCAGATGATGGGTCAGATGGGTAAGATGAAAGGCATGATGCCAGGAATGGGCATGGGTATGGGGATGCCACCGATGCGTAAGTAACAATAGTTTTAGTGAAAGTTGTAATTCAAATATAGAGAAACCGGCCTTTGTGCCGGTATTTTCATTTCTGCCACACGGGAGGACGGTTGATCATTTCATGCGCGGCTTTGGCCAGGTCGAATACCATATTGTCTTCAAGGGAGGAGAGTTGCAGGGCTTTCCCGATGTCTTTTTCGCGCCCGGAGACGCACCGGTAGTATTCATAGCGAAGGGCCATTTCCACCAAATGCCCAGAGATACGAGATGAGAACTGCTTTAGCCTGGCCTTGTCCTTGTCTAAAGAATTGATTGCCTTTACTGTCACATACTCTTCGAAGCTGATCATCCCATTCTCCATGAAATGCCAATCCTCAATTCCATATCCTGCATGAACATATTGTTCCTCTAGTGATTCATTTTTCTCTTCCTCTACAATATGTGAGAGTCTGAACACCATATCATGAAGCATCAGTGGCTCTTCATCCAGCTCAATAGTTGCGGGTTCTTCTTTCATGGATTCGATGGCTATTTTCTCCAGCAGATCATCATATACCTGGTCCCAGTTAGTTTCTGAAAGAATTTCATAGAACATGGTAAAGGGAATCTCGAAGTAGGCGGGTTCGAACTCCCTGGTCAAAGGATTATTAAACCCTCCGCCGAGGCAGGCGATATCATCTATCAGGTCGATAGTTTGAACGCCTATCAGGTCGACAAAAAAGAAGCTGGTAGCGAATCGAAATGGTTGGTTCATTGCTCCTGAGATTAGCGCATTATTGAGACTAGTGTACAGCAGGAATGAAGATACGTGATCGTAGTAAAAAAATAAAGGCTGGGTGAGCACCCAGCCTTTATATCAAAAAGTAATAAACTTAGTTGTTGATCAGGATTTTTCCAGAAGAAACCTCTTCGTTCATGATCACCTGATAGAGATACAGTCCCTGAGGCAGGTTAGCAGTTTGCACCTGCACAGTGTGAGTGCCTTTGTTCATCGAACCTTTGTTCTCAGTAACTACAGTACGGCCAAGAAGGTCAGTGATCTTCACAGTTACGTTGCTATTGACGCCAAGCTTAACTTCGAAGTTAGCTACATTGGTAGCAGGTACAGGGAATACGCCTTTGACAAAGTTGTTGTTAGTTGTAGCTGAAATTCCCTCAACAGAATTTGGTCCGCCGCCGCTGAAAGTCACGGATTGACAGCTAATGTTGTTTGTAAGTGAGTTATCCTTCACGGAGTCGCTGCTACGGTTTCTTACACCTGCGAGAACACAGAAGTTGTGATTACCATTCAAAGATGCAGGGAAATTTACTGTAAAATTCATGCTTAGCATGATTGTGTCGTTAGGATTCAACAATTGGTTGTCGATGTAGGTGTTGTAGGTTTGACTGCCACTTGTGAAAGTCAGGATGGTTGTATCAATTGCGAACCTGTAGGTTAGAGTGTCCGTCACCGGTATAACTGTAGTTCCCACATTTTTGATGATAGCAGTCATGTTGAAAGTGGTTCCTGCGGTAATAGTGCTACCTGTAGCTGGACTCATAAGAGTTGCCTCGAGGTCCACCATTCTTTGTGCTGAAGCGGTAGTGCCAAAAAGAAATGCACCGGCAATAATTGCGTAGAATTTTTTCATTTGAGTTTTTAGTTTGAGACAAAGAAAAGGAATTATTTGCTGATTAGCACGCCTACAAAGCAAAAATGACAAACGGCGTCAACGATTCTGATTATTTTCTAAAGCAAAACTTTCCGTCCGCCATTCGTTCCAACAATTGCTGGTCAATGAGTTTTCTCGTCTCATCAATGATCTCCGTCGGCGGGAATCCGGAAGTAGCTTTCACCAGTTCTTCTATCGACATCTCCTTTTGCTTGAGCAAACTGATTAATTTCCCTCTCAAATTCACCCCATCCGCGGAAGTCGATCGTGTGCCCGAGATACAATAGTCACAATGCCCGCAATGTTCTTCAGCCTGCTGCCCTAAATAGTTCAACATAAACTGCTCACGGCAATGCTGCTTTGTAAACAGTTCAATAATGGCATTTGTCCTCTTGATGTGCGCGTTCCTGAGCCGGGTAATTCGTTCACGGTCAATCATCAAATGTTCGCTATGAACACGCCGGTGACGGAAGAATATGAAGGATCCATCCCGGGACGGTGTGTATTCAAGGATCTTCATCCTGTGTAGCGTAGTGAGATGACCAGCCACTTCTTCCTGTTTCATCTTCGCGAGGCGGGCTATTGCGGGTATATGTATTC
>JAFAAT010000065.1 GCA_023426425.1 Bacteroidota bacterium
CCTGTGTACAAGGAATTCCCTGGGTGGGAATCTCCGGTGAGCAGTTGTAAAACCTATGTGGAGCTACCATCGGTTTTCAAAAACTATTGCGCGTTTGTAGAGGAGTACCTTGAAACAAAAATTGCTTTTGTCTCCAATGGCACAGGAAGGGATCAGCTAATTGCAGTCAACTGATACCCTCCGCCACCAGTGCAGAATTTATGAAAAACAAACGGAAGAAAAATCTTCTTTTTACGTCAAAAAAATTTGGCAATTTCGACAAACAATTAAAATTTTACGCAGTCAACAGTTAGCGTACTATGAGATCAAATTCTACAAAGAAGATTTCAACTAAAAAAAGCACTTCAGTAAGTGCAGACACCTCTAAAAAGGCCCCAACCAAAGCGACAAAGTCCAAAGCAGATGAAGATGATGAACTGGATGAGGAGCTTGACGACGAGCAGCCCGTGAAGAAGACCGTAGCAAAAAAAAGCAGTAAATCTGTTGATGAAGACGAAGATGAAGATGACGACATCGACGTAGCTGATGATTTTGATTCAGCTGAGGAAGACGAATTTGACCTCGATAAGGAGTTTGAAGAGTTTGACCTGCCTAAGTCGAAGAAGGCTGCCGGAAAAAAGAAGGCAGGCGTGGATGATGACTTCGACATCGATGATGAGTTTAAAGATCTGGGCTTTTTCAGTGAAGACAATGGTTTTGATGACGATGACGATGATTTCTAATTACTGATGTTAGTTACGAGACGTACGGCGGTGTTTCCGCTGGCGGCATCTGAATATAAGGAGATAAAGGTTCTGATGCTGAACTGGGTAAGCCGGTTCAGCATTTTTCTTTACCTTGACAATAACGATTACAGGTTACCACCAAACAAGTTCGAATGCCTTCTGGGCGTGGATGCTGCGACAACTTTTGAAGGTAACACAGCTGCGGAACTGGATCGGCTGTTTCAGTGGCATGAACAACAGAAGGACTGGCTGTTCGGGCATTTAAGCTATGACTTCAAGAATGCGTTGGAAAATAGACTTAGTTCACGGCATCCTGCCAGGATAAGTTTTCCTGACTTAAAATTCTTTTGCCCCAGAATTGTGGTTACTATCAACAGTGAAAAGACTGCTCTGACGATTTCAGCAATAGAGTCAGATCCTGAACAGATTTATCGCGAAATCCGGAATACTGTGCTAGGACCAGCTCCTGCGCTTCCTAAAGTGAAATTCACCCATTCATTTGATCAGAGAGAGTACCTTGACAGAATCGACAAGCTGCGTAGGCATATCAGGAACGGTGACTGTTATGAAATCAACTTCTGCAACGAGGGATACGCGACTAAAACAGCAGTTGACCCAGTGGCTGTTTTTACTGCCCTGAATAAAGTATCTCCTGCTCCTTTTGCTGCCTTTTACCGGCTGAAGCACCGGTACATGATGTGTGCGAGTCCTGAAAGATACCTCTGTAAGACAGGAACAGAAGTTACTGCGCAACCTATCAAAGGGACTGCAGGGAGAGATCCCGATCCTGACCAAGACCGTGCGCGGAGTGAAGCACTTCGTAACAGTAGTAAAGACCGGGCAGAAAACGTAATGATTGTGGATCTGATGCGGAACGATCTGGCACGGACATGTGACCCTGGAAGTATAAAAGTAGATGAACTGTTCGGGATATATTCCTTTCCTCAGGTGCACCAGATGATCTCCACCATTTCAGGCAGGCTGAGGCGTGATGTTCCGTTTACGGATGCGATAAGGTATTCCTTCCCTATGGGTAGTATGACAGGAGCTCCAAAAATAAAGGTGATGGAACTTATCGATACCTACGAAAAGAGCAGACGCGAATTGTTTTCCGGAACAGTGGGATATATAACTCCTGAAGGAGACTTTGACTTCAACGTGATAATCAGAAGCCTGTTTTATAATCAAGAAACGAGCTACCTCTCCTACCAGACTGGTGGGGCGATTACATTCGACAGCGATCCGCAACTTGAGTGGGAAGAAATGCGGCTAAAAGCCTGGGCTTTGGAAAAGATTTTCGCTTCGGACTAGAGCTTTACAAGGTCGTGCTTGACTGCGTAGAGTACCAACCCGGTCTTAGACTTAACCCCAAATTTTTCAAATATCCCTTCGCGGTATTTGTCTATAGTTCTCCGGTGTGCGTGCATCATGCCAGCGATTTGCTCATAGGTATATTCTTTTTCATCACAGACCAGCCTGAGAAACTCCAACTCGCGGTCTGTGAGCTTTTCCATGATCTGAGTGTGTCCTTCAGTATTGTCCTGGCTTTGACCGAGAAGCGCTTTGGTAAGCATGTCGTCGTGGTAATAACCCGAATGAAAAATATCCTGCAAAGCCTGCTTTAGCTCTGATGAACTACAGTTTTTGTGGAGGTAACCCCGAATGCCCATCCGGAACAACTTCACGATCAGTGATTCGTCCTCGGTGAGGGTAAGTAAGAGTATGGGTATCTGTATCCTTTGTCTGCTGAACCATTCTATAACTGCGGTACCATTCATCTCCGGCATTTCATGGTCCAGAATGAGCAGGTCGGGAGTAACCTTGAAAGGGTAGTCATCGATCAAATGCTTCCCGTTGTCGTATTCTGCGACTATAGTATAGGGGCCAAGTTTCTGAATGAGTTCCTTGAGCCCGTTGCGGACGATGACATGGTCATCTGTCAGAATGATGTTTTTATTTTGTGCTGTACTCATTGGTCCTTTCCTTTGTTTCCACTGGTTGCCCTTTGGGGGTAATTGTAATCTTGCATCCTTTTCCAGGTGCCGTCGTGATGCTACATTCCATTGATGATAGTTCAGCTCTCTTTAGAATGTTTTTTAGTCCATTGGAAGTTTGAGTTTTTGCGGCGATGTCAAAACCTTTTCCATCATCGGTGACGGAGAGTGTGAGGCCTGCCTGGTCACTAACCTCAATGTACAGGTTTGTTGCCTGTGAATGCTTGAGAGCATTGTGCAGTATCTCCTGGTAGATTCGAAATATGAAAAGCTGTTGATTTTTTGTAAGGGCTGTGTAGATCTCGCCATCATCAGTCCAGTGCACCTGCATTTTGTTAAGATGGCTAATACGCTCTGCTTCCTGCTTGAGCATGAATAGCAGGGAGTGGTCTTTGATGAACTCGGGATTCAGCGCCCGACTGAATAGTCGCAATTGCTGGGAAATCTCTGCAGTTGTCTTGAGCATGGGCTCAAGTTGATGGGCGATTGCCTCGTCGTCCAGCATCTTGTTTTCCATCTGCAAGCGCAGGTAGGTAAGCATGTGTCCGATGTTGTCATGGATCTCACGGGAAAGATGGGCCCGTACTGACTCACTAACCTCCGCTTCGGCAGCGCGAAGTTCCTGTTCATATTCCAGGGCGACCTGCTTCATTTTCATTTTTTGTTCCAGGCGCTGGCGAATTGTGACAAAGAATGTAATGGCAATGCCTGCCACCAAGAGGAGTAGTACCAGGGTGGTAAAGATGACCGCCATTATGATGTCATTATCTGTCACCGATGGTCAGGGTTTTAAGTTTTTTCTGAAAGCTGAAAAAGGAAAAGGCTATTAATCCATACCTTATTATGCTTAATACATGATTTGAGCCGTAAAAGAGTTGTTTAAGTTCTCCTGTTGAGTCCAGAAAGTAGTTGAAAAAGCTAAATATAGGAATGCAGCAACTGAAATAAATGAGCACACTCAGGCAGAGTAGAATCAAAGCAATATCGTTTTGTTCTGCCTTCAGTAAATTAAAGAGTTGCCAGAGGAAAAAGCTCGAAAGTATGATGCATCCTATGAGAAATGAGAAGTTCAGGAGCAATCCAGAAGGTGTTTGACGAAGATCCATGATCCACACAGCCAGGAAGAGTGGCAGGGCCAGGAATAGCAGAGCTTTTGCTTTTTTAGATGGCAGCAGGAAGTACCCGATACACATGATGAGGACGAATTCTACCAGGATGTAGCCGTTGTACAACCAGATGTTCTGGCTTGCTTTTAAGACGTGGGTCAAATACAAACCAGTTATTTCAGTGCTGATCGTTACTACAAGGTGAGCAAGCACTAACCTGGCAGCAACAGGTAGTGACCTAAAACCTAATGTACCAAGCACAATACCAGTGATTATTATCAGATCGGACAGATATGGGAGGTAGTTGTGCATTATTAGGCGGCTGTTGGATATTATTCGGTTACTTGATATGAAACGGTGCTGCAGGATGGAGGGCAGACATGGGAAAAGTTACCGGCTTGTGTAAAGAAAGGCAAAGGACTCCCCGGCTCTGAATTCAGGTTGGTTGTCGGCGGCTTAGTTGAAACAAAGATTTTGTGGTAGTAGACGCCATTGTCTTCTTTGCGTGTTACAGAAGTAAAGTAGATAAAATCTGAGGAGAATAACCCTGTTTTGTTGCTGTTGTGTAAGGCCTCCAATTCCTGAAAAGGGAAAAAGTTGCTTAGCACCTGCTGATCAGTATAGGCAATATTGGTTTTGACATAGCGCTTATAGCGTTCACTATTGTCCAAAGCCTCGTTAGTACTGATTTCATCACCCCTGATGGACTTGAGATGATTATCGAGGATATAATAAATGGGGAGGTGTGTGTTTAAAATGGCGGAGTCCAGGTCTCCTGTAGCTTCCTGAAGTGTGAAGGTTTCTTCCTGGTCCACCAGGCGTGAAGCGGCATTTGCATAGACGGGCATGAAATACAGAATGATGTTATTCTTGTCAGTCAAACCATGAAGTACTCTGAGCCCTGCGAAATATCTTTCGCCGGGAGTGCCAGATATAGCTTTTCTAACATCCTCCAGTTCAGTATACCGAACTGACTCCCACTGTTTCCCTGTGAAGGGCTTCATGCCCTGGTAAACTTTAGGAAATTCATTCGCCTGGGTCCGAAGCTCGTGGTAGCTGACAGGCATCTCGAGCATGGATAATGTGACTTCCTTTTGCTGAGCTGAAGCCTCATTGAAGGCCAGGGAAGCAAGGATAAAAATTACGCTCTGGGGGAGAAACTTCATACAGTTTGGATTTGAACTTGCAAGTTTTAAAATATCCCGCATATATAAAAGCGTATTCCCCAGAAAGCACCATGTTATTTTCACAAGGGGGTATGTGAAAAATACCCTGGAAAAGTACATGTTTTCACCTTGTGCAGGCTTGGTGTACACGACATCTTTGCAGTATAAACATTATGTCATGGAAATGAACAACTATATTCTACTTGCTGCTTCTATAGCTTTTATATTGACTGCGTTGAACCAGGTATTTACCTTGCCAGCTGGTATCAAAAATATTCTGAACGAGGGAATGTCCCGTCCCTTGCTGCTTTGTCTGCATGGCTTCAGTCTTCTGATGTATATAGGATGGTGTGTGTACGGAGTCCTGTTAAGCGATCTTGCCATAGTGTTTGGCTGTGGTATGGGTGTAATCAGTTCCTCAATTCTATTTGGATATACTGTGTGGCTGCGTAAAAAAAATACAGAAGCACATGATGATATCTGGGCATAATCTTTTCTAAAGTTTCCATTTACAGGGGCTCGGGTGTCGTCCCGGCTCTTTTTCTTAAAACCAAAGAATGCAGCTAAGCATCACATACAAAGGGTTCATACAGTGGAAGCAGAAATGCTATGAGAATCCACTGGTGTCTTATAGTGTGCATCTTACACCAGCCCAGGATGAGCTGGTGGTGGTTAAAGTACTTAATTTCTACATTGTTATCCCCTACAGCAACCAGGAACATATTCTTGGTGTGGTGACTGGAATCAGCGAGCCTGCATAGTCAATCGCCAGAATTACCCATCCATACGCACAATCCTGGGGTAGAAGAGGCCAATTGTATCTACCAGGTTTTTCTGTGCCTTCATTACCTGATTTATATCCTTGTAGGCCTGGGGTGCTTCGTCGAGGTCTCCTCCGAAGAGTGTGACATCGTATTTCTGTAACAAATCTCTCATACTGTTGTGGGTTATTGATTTCTTAGCCTGGCTTCGGGACATGGTTCTTCCGGCTCCATGGGAAGCCGAGGAGATGGATGCCGGTTCACCTTTGCCCCTGACAATGAATCCGGGAAGTACCATTGAACCCGGAATGATGCCCAATACCCCTTTCCCTGCGGGTGTGGCGCCTTTTCTATGAACGATCAGTTCCTTTCCTTCATGTAACTCTTTCCAGGCAAAGTTGTGGTGGTTTTCTACCATTGCGGCAGGTTTTTCACCGAGGGCTCTGGCAATCTTTTCATGAATGGTATGGTGGCAGGCGGATGCATAGTCGCCGGCCAGATTCATTGCCATCCAATACTCCTGACCTTCTTCTTCGTCCAGGCGTAGCCAGGCCAGGTGGCTGGCTTCTTTTGGAAGGCGTCTTTTCTCCTTTGCAATCCTGGTGTATAGCTGGGCGATGGAGGCGCCAAGCCCACGTGAGCCGGAGTGGGAGAGGAGAGAGACATACCTGCCGGGCGTCAGACGGAGGTTCTCATCCCACTCGAGAACTTCTGTGATTCCGAACTCTACAAAGTGGTTGCCGGAGCCAGAAGTGCCCAATTGGCGGGCTGCTTTACCCTGAAGTTCGCGGAGAATGGGTAACAAACTAAACTCTTCACGGGAAAGCACCTGGTGTTCTCTGGGGTTGGAGATTTCTCCTCCTGCGCCGAAGCGAGTGTTTTCGTTGAGGATGTTCTCAAACATATTCTGACGGGACTTGAGGTCGGCTTCGGGGAGAGGAAATACTGAAAGGCACATCCGGCAGCCGATATCCACGCCTACTCCGTAGGGGATGACAGCATTTTCAGTCGCGAGTACGCCTCCGATAGGCAGACCATAGCCACTATGGGCGTCGGGCATGAGGGCACCCGCAACAGAAATTGGAAGTTTGGAAGCAGTGTACATTTGCTGCAGTGCGCCCTCCTCGATGTGTTCTCTGCCGAAGATATTAAAGTGGGCACCTTCGTGGCGGAGGGGGATTTCCTGTTCGGACTCGGGTATTTGGGGAGGAATGAGTGCGAAGGCGATGGGCTTAAGAACTTCATCGTCGGTATAGCCCTCGGGTTGAGCGAGAATTTTCTTGAGTAAATCTGTGGCCTCGCCCATAGAATGGTGCTTGTAATGTTTATGGAAGATCTGGATGGCTAGTCCGATGACTGGTCCTTCGGGATATCCGATGCGGCGGAGGTCTTTACCCTGGAGTTTAAGTTTTGCCATGATTTTAGATGGTATAAAACTATTCCGCAATCTGGAAACATCAAGGAGAGGAAGGAGTTTTGCGTCGGAGATCTTTTAAGGAAGTTTAATAACTTTAGTACGGCTTTGGTACGAATTCATAATAAAATAACTCCGGAGTAAGAATAGCTTCTGAACAGATTCCGGATAGTTTGGGCAGATTTCGAAAATTGGTTTCTTCTAAAGCTCCGGTTCTGTTGTCAAGATTTCGATAGATGCTAAATCCATTCTCGGTATTTATACGCCTTCATAGCGCCTTCATAACGCCTTCATAGCGCCTTAATGCCGCCTTTATCTTTGATTGATTTTTTTCTGATATGTGGGAGCGGCTGGATTGAAGGGAATGTTCTGCTGGAGATGGGATGGTGCCATAGCAAGGCAGAGGCAAAGGGTTGAAGTGATCCTTTGCCTTTAAAACCGGAGATCAACAAGTTAGAACAACTTGAACAACTGCTCGCGGCAGATGGTCAGGAAGTCGACACAGCCCTTATAAATAATAAAAAACGGTGACAGGTAGCGGGAAACTCTCATTCTCTTGATTGTGCAGGTCATGTAGCAAACTGTATACCAAATAAAGACGATTTTACAATCCCATCTGTTGGCTTAGAAAAGAAATATATTTTAGTGCCCTGTATGAATGAATTGCAGCAGTTATTGAAAGCGCAGGTATTTGCAGTGGCTAAATTGGAGGATGCTGCCTGGGAAGCATTGTGTACCGGGTGGACGGAGGTGAATTACAGGAGGAAGCAGGTGATCACGCGGGCGGGGGACACTGAAAAATACCTGTATTTTGTGGTGGAAGGAGTGCAGCGGGCGTTTTATGCTGATGAGAAAAGGGAGGCTACGATGGTCTTTACCTATGCGCCATCGTTTTCGGGGGTGATTGACAGCTTTTTTCTGCAGAAGCCATCGAAGGTGACTCTGGAGACGCTTACTAGCTCGAAGTTGTGGCGCATCCATTATAATGATATCATGAGTCTAATGGAGACCTACCCATCGATTGAGCGGTGGGTGAGGCAGGCGATTGTACAGACGCTAGCCGGGACCTTTGACCGGCAGATAGAGCTGATGTCGTTTACGGCGGAGGAGAAATTCAAAACGCTGCTGCATAGGAGTCCACATGTGCTGAACCTGATTCCCCATAAATACCTGGCGTCGTATATTGGAGTTGATCCAACGACATTTAGCAAGCTGCTGAGCAGTGTGCGGCTTTGAGAAAAAGCTTGGCCTGGACCAAGATTTAGGGTGGTCTGTACGTCTAGCTTTGCTGAAAATCAGAAAACATGGTAAGTTTTGACACTAAACAATTCAGTAAAGATCAGCAGGTGGTGGTGAATGGGTTCGTCCGGAAGACGGAGTATCTGCAAAGTTTGAAACCTTCGGACCTTCTGCGCATGCCGGCCAGTGGTGGCTGGAGTGTTGCTCAGGTGGTGGAGCATCTTAATAGTTATAACAGATATTATCTGCGGCAAATCGAGAAAGTATTGCAGCGAGCCAGGGCTGAGGGCATGAAGCCCGCCAGGGAGTTCAGGTCCGGCTGGCTGGGAAACTATTTTGCGAACTCAATGGCTCCCGGTG
>JAFAAT010000097.1 GCA_023426425.1 Bacteroidota bacterium
TTCTGGATGGGACGGCCGGCGGGTGAGCCGGCGGGGGTGAAGACGGAGCTGTGTTTTGGGCTTGACCGGAAGGGGCAGACGATACCGGAGCGGGAGTGGCAACAATTTGTGGACAGTAACCTTGGACGGAGGCTAAAAGACGGCTTCACAGTACTTGATGGCAGGGGATATTACCGTGGGGACGACCGGGTTCTGATCACTGAGCCTGCCAAAGTGGTGGTGGTGGTGCATAGGAAGGATCCGGAATTTAGTAGGGTTGTGGATTCGGTGTGCAGCGAGTACTGTAAGCGATTTGAACAGCAGAGTGTGTTGAAAGTGGTGACGGAAGTGATAATGGATAATTGATAATTTATAATTGTCAATTGGCAATTGGCAATTGGCAATTTGTCGGCTGGGATCTTCTTTAATACAACTGTTTCGTCTTCAGACATCAGGTGGGGAGCTGACCTGCGCGAGAGGAGGGACGAGGCAAAGATAGATGAGGGGCTTCTGAAGAGGATCAGAAGCCCTTGGTTTTGATTTGTGAATTACTCTTTGCGACTCTTCCTGTTGCCGGATCGCTGAAGATCTTCGGAGTAGGCATCGTCGCGGTTGTGGCGCATACTTCCGCCGGAGCTCTGTCCGCCGGTTTGGGTGGTGCGCTGTTGATTGCCAATGCTTTGGTCGTCGGAGTTTTGACGGCGCTGCTTGTCGGATTGCTTCTTGTTGTTCTGTCTAGCCATAGTGAAAGGTTTGAGCTTAGGGTAGCGAAAAGACAATGCCAGCGAGGGGTCATTGACAATTGACAATTGAGGGGCGGGAGGGATAAGTTATATGGAGGTGAGCGAGGAGGCGCAGAGGGACACGGAGGATAATGTATAACTGTTAATTGTCAATTGTCAATTGAGGGCGAGAGGGATAAGTTTCACGGAGGAGGAGGAGGAGAGTTATGCGTAATTGTTCTTGCGGATCTTCTTAAAGATTACTGTTTCTCCCGCGCCTGAAGGCAAAGCGTCTCGAATTTGAGGAGAGGAGTTAAACTGCGCGAGAAGAGGAGGAGTGTAGCAGCTTTCACTAGCTAAACAGGAAGGCCACGTCTTCTTTGCTTAGCTTTTTGATAAATCCTGTGTCTTCAGTAATAAGGTCGTTGGCGAGTTGCTTTTTACGATCCTGTAGCTGGAGAATTTTTTCTTCTACTGTGTCTTTGCAGATCATTTTGTAGGCGAATATTTTATTTTTCTGGCCGATGCGGTGGGCGCGGTCGATGGCTTGCTGTTCAGCGGCGGGGTTCCACCAGGGGTCGACGATATAGACGTAGTCTGCGGCAGTGAGATTGAGACCAACACCACCAGCTTTGAGGGAGATCAGAAATACTTTTACCGAGTCATCGTTCTGGAACTGATCGACTGCAAGTCTGCGGTTGTCGGCGCTGGTGCTGCCATCGAGGTAGCTATGCCTGATGTTGCCCTGCTGCAGTTCCTTTTGAATCAGATGCAGCATAGCTGTGAACTGGGAGAAAACAAGCAGTTTGTGGGTACCAGTGTTCTCTCTGATTTCGCGCATCAGCTCTTCAATTTTGACACTGTGGTTGATATCAGGATCGTTGTCGGGCAGCAATACAGGGCTGTCGCAGATCTGGCGGAGTCGCAGGAGGCCTTCCAGCACGTAAATACCTGCTTTATCCATTCCCAGTTCATCGATCCTGTTCATCAGGCTGTCGCGGTAGTAGTTCCTGTGCTCATCATATACCCTCCGTTGTTCCTTCCCCATTTCGCACCAGAGGATGGTTTCGGTTTTTGGAGGAAGGTCAGTTGCTACCTGTTCTTTAGTTCGCCTGAGGAGGAAGGGATAAACGAGCTTGCGTAGTTCGGCGCTTTTATCTGAATTGTTGAATTTGTCGATGGGATTGGCAAATTCTTCACGGAAAAACTCTTTGGTGCCCAGAATCCCTGGATTGAGAAAGTGAAATTGTGAATAGAGGTCGAAGGTGTTGTTCTGTACGGGAGTGCCGCTGAGGGCCAGACGGTTTTTTGCTTTCAGGAGTTGAACAGCGCGGGTTGTGAGCGCTGTTGGACTTTTTATAGTCTGGCTCTCGTCGAGGATTACATAGTGCCATTGGAACTGTTGTAAATGGCTTACGTCATTGCGCACCACTCCGTAGCTGCTGATGATAAGGTCATAATCCTCAAAATGTGTTTCTGTAAACTCGCGGTCGCCTCCGTAGTAAATGTGATAGCGAAGTTCGGGTGCAAACTTTTTTAGTTCGGCTTCCCAGTTGTAGATCAGCGACGTCGGGCTAACTACAAGATGGGTGGAGTCAGCGTATTTTTCTTTGAGGTATTGCAGGAAGGTGATAGTCTGGAGTGTTTTGCCGAGGCCCATGTCGTCGGCCAGACAGCCGCCCCACCCCATCTCGTCCAATACCTGCATCCATTGAAAGCCGCTGAGCTGGTAAGGCCGTAGTGTGGCATTGACGGCGGGACTTTTTGCGACAGTGGTGACGGAATCAATATTGAGCAGTTTAGTTTTTTTCTCCTCGATTTCCTGAGCTATCTGCTTGTTGTTGATCTGTTTCTGGAGCTGATCGATGATGGTGAAGTGGAATTTGCTTACCCGGAGCGTATTATTCTTTTGAAGCTCGCCGAGCTTGAGAAGCATGCCATATTGCTGAAGCCATTCTTCGGGCAGCATGCCGTAGGTGCCATCGCCCAGCAAAACCATTTTCTGATTATTTAGCAGAGCCTTACGAATTTCCCTGAGGGGGACTTTGTACTCGCCGAAGCTTATATTGATTTTGACATCGAACCAGTCGATACTGCTGCTGGTTTTCATGGTCCATTTGGGGTGGGCGGTGTTGAAGCGGAACTTTTCCAATTCGAGGATGCCGTGTACCGGAATTTTTCTCTCCTGAATTTTTCTAACCGTTTCTACAAACCAGTTGTCCTTCAGTGCGTCGTCGAAGGGCAGGAAGAGGAAGTCATTGTAGAACTGTTTGGCGAAGGAGGGATGTAGTTCCTTCAGTTCGTTGTAGAAAGCTTTTTCTAATTGCTGATTGCGGACTATTACCTGAGAGGTGCCATCGGGCAGGTGTCTTAGGAAGTTTTCCGGATCAGACTGATAGGGCAGCAATACGTCGTCGTATTGGAACTGAGGCTTGAGCATCAGGTATTTTTGTTCGAACTCCTTAAACAGCAACTGGGGGACGGGTTCTATTTCGAGATGGACGAGGGAGTTAAGGTGTTTTTGTTTAGCCGGAGGAGGTTTGGTTGATGAAGCTGTATTGGTTTTGTGGATAGTCGTTTTCTTAAGGACTGAGGTTTTCTTATCGGAAGCAGGTTTTTTGGGACCGGTAATGATGCGATCTGCGAAAGAAACCATGTAATCGTTTACCTGGAACCGGTAGTCGAGGAGGCTTTCTATTTCGCCGGGGGGTGTGTTGAGGTAAGCGGTGAGGTAGGTGAGGGCAGCGGCGATGACGTGGTGACAGCAGCCGTAGCGGGCGAATCCCTTGCAGGTGCACATATCTTCTACATAGGCTCCTTTGGATCTAATGTTGAAGATGATATCGTACCCGTCTTTATTAGATCCGCTATAAACGTGGAAGTAGACCTTTGTTTTTGAATCCTTGACGAAGCTGATGAGGTGGGGACGGCTGTTGAAGAGCTCGACACCATCATCCAGGGCGTCGTGATGGTATTCGCTTAGCAGGTCGAGAAAGATATCGGGATCAGGCATGGCTGCGAAAAAGGGGTAAAATTAGGCAATAGCAGGGGGTTGTCAATGGTTAATTGTCAATTGTCAATTGTCAATGGTTACTGGATAAACTGACAGTTTGTTTATGGCCAGCTTTTAAACTGTCAAACCAGAGGGATGGGAGGGTTATTCTGCGACGGGTGATGGCGAATCTAGTTTGATTCCCCAGCGGGCGACGTAGTCTGAGAGGGGGCCGAGGCCGACTTCTTTACGCCATTCGTCTACTTTTTGAGCGTCAAGCAGAGGGAAGAGTTCATACTTACCTGTTGTGGGATTGCGTTTGACCTGTGAGCCGTATTTCTGAGGTTTACCGTCGTTGGTCTGGATGCGATCGTACATGAGTGCATAGCTTTGCCAGCTTGCTTCTTTCTCCTTGCACAGTTTTTCGATGATGGGGAGGTATTTTTTTTGCTTATCGTCGTCGGCATGCTGGATGATGAGGAAGGCGCTGTTTGCGGCCATTGGTCCAACTTCAGACTGTTTGGGCCAGCCTTTCTTTACGATGAGTGATTCCAGCTCTTGTTGATTCTCCTTACCAATTCTCTGTTTGAGGTCCCATAGAGCACGGACAGTGGTGGACCAGGTGCCGATTTTTTTCTCGGCGACCTTAATTTCGTTGTAGTAGGCCTGATCGAGGGCATGCATTCGCCAGAGGGCTTTTGCATAGGGGAGATCTTTGACCGGCTTTCCTGTTTTTTTGACCATGGCGGATATTGCGCGATCCTCCATTTGTTGCCAGGCTGCTGTGCTTTTTATGTTGTTGAAGTCGGGGTCTGTGAGCGATGTTCCTGCCAGTTTCTCGTCGATATTGAGGCTTTGAAGGAAGTATTTTTGGGCTGAGTCGGGTTGGTCCAAGATGGCGTAGGCGCAGGAGAGGTTGTAGAGGTTAGTTGCGTTGCCTGGGTCTGTGAGTGCGGTTGTTTTGAATGCTTCGATGGCGGCTTTGAGGTCGCCGGCCTCCCTGAGACTGTCGCCGGGGAGCCTATTGAAAGTGATTACCATTTCCTGTGAGGAGGCGGGAACGGTGAGTGTGAGGAGGAGGCAGAAGAGGAGGTGACGGAGCATTGGGTGGCGTTTTAGTAGAGGTAAGATACGAAATAAGTAAATCTGATGGTTATCGGTGGAAAGATTTGCCAGGGGAGTTGTGGATGAGAGTAGAGAGGATACTACCCTGATGGTAGGAGAGATCCAGGCAAAGAGAAAAGCTCTTGGCTTGTCATTAGAAAAAGAATGTGTGAGGATGAAATCGGACGCTAGAGGAAATCAAAGTTTTTGTAGCTTTGCCCACTTTCGTTCCGGACACACTTGGGACGGGGTCCTATAGCTCAGTTGGTTAGAGCACCTGACTCATAATCAGGGGGTCCCAGGTTCAAGCCCTGGTGGGACCACAGGAATAAAACGAAGGTCTGTATGTATAATACAGGCCTGTTTTATTTTCATCAATTCGACGGAGCCTGCGGACGTTGTACAGATGCCTGTCAGGCAAACAGTGCATCCGGCTTTCAGAAGATTAGGAGAAGCTAGTAACTTTATTGAGTATATTACTGTATGCGCATCTGGATATGGCGGTTTGCATTGAAGCAAAACTGGAAAGTGGGGAGGGTTCATACCCAGGTAGCAAAGCCGACCAAGCCGTATTTAACCGAAGAGGTATTGGATACGTCGGCCAAAGGGATATACAGGAAATGATCCTAAGAGATATCCTTGGGGTTGACGTTGTGAAGAAGTACCTGGTCAAAAAGAAAAACGAAGATGATCCCGAATGTATCACCTGGCAAGAAATCTTTCAGGTGATGGACTACTCTGACTCACCTGACTTTATAAAGGCATGGATCGGGCGTCTTAATTAATTTAAGCCGGGTTGTAGCAATATCGGAGGAGCAACCGATTATTATATACAGGATTTATGGCGGCAGGTATACTGCAACTGTTGCATTGATCGCTCGCAACAAACCGCTGTAACTTGTCTACTATGAACGCAGAAAGCAATCAGGCAACAAGTGAAATTCGCAACTATTGAACAAGTTTATACTACTCGCGACATAGGTCACAGTTTCTTCATCGAAATGTCGATGTAAAAGTCATCTAATACATACTGATAATAGCTTCGGTCATATTCGCCGATCAATGTGTTTTGATGAAAGAAAGGAATCAAGTCTTTCCACATTTCCAGGTATTTTTTTCGGAGGTTAGCCGTTATCTCTATTCAAAAGAGTCAAAGGATGTGGACGCACCGTTCCGGATCACGTTGACCCAACATTCTGGATCATGTTGACCCCACCCTGTTTTGATTCTGCCTGCTGGTCCTTTATCCTTGCTTCCGGGATGGTGACCCACCCACCTCAGTGGAAAAAATAGCGGATTCTCGCATGTTGACCCACCTGTTTTGATCCTGAAAGGACTGAAACTAGCTGTTATTCCGGGATGTTAATCCACCCTGAGCACGAACTAGGGTTCTCAGAGATTGTCATTATGGCATGTTGACCCACCTATATAGGCCTCTTATGTTTTGAGCATTTTCTGTTTTTTGACTTCACTGCCGGCCCATATAATAAATTAGTGTTTGTTTGTGGGGCTTGAAGGATATACAAAGGTTCTAGGACAGAAAAATCTAAAATTAAGTGGTGGAAAATTCAAAACTTAATAGCAGATAATCTAAAGTTAAAGTTTATCTTTGGTGGAATTTTAAGCGATGCCATGTCTGGATTGATAAAAAGAACAATGGCTAAGGAGATTAGGAAGCGAATCACCCAATTCCCGATACTTGCCGTAACAGGGCCTCGCCAGTCTGGCAAGACCACCCTGCTTAAGTCTTTATTTCCCGATTACCGGTATGTATCTCTTGAAAACCCTGACCATCGGACTTTTGCTCGTGAAGATCCGAATGGTTTTCTACAACAATATTCAGCGAAAACCATTTTGGATGAAGTGCAACGGGTACCTGAACTATTTTCCTTTTTACAAACTGCGGTTGACAAGTCCGGGCAAATGGGGCAATACATTCTATCCGGGTCTCAAAATTTCCATTTGCTGACACAAATCACTCAGTCCCTGGCCGGGCGCGTTGCACTTTTCCGACTGTTGTCCCTGGATACTAAGGAACTAGAGCAAGCTCAAAAACTTCCTTCCAATTACCTGAATGCCTGTATCCAGGGAGGTTATCCCGCCATTTATCACAGAGGCATAGATCCCACCGATTTTTTTGCCAATTACGTCCGTACCTATATCGAAAAGGATGTGACTGAGTTAATCAATATTCGTGATGTAAATAGCTTCCGGACGTTTCTGGGCTTGTGTGCAGCAAGGGCAGGGCAACTTTTGAATTTGTCTGCATTGGCTAATGAATGCAATATTTCACAACCTACTGCAAAGGCCTGGTTGTCTGTCTTAGAAAGCAGCTATCTTGTATTCTTGCTGTATCCCTATCATGAGAACTTTAATAAGCGTCTGGTAAAAACACCTAAACTGTATTTCTACGATGTTGGCTTATTGACGCATCTATTACAGATTCGTGAACCTGAAGAACTGGCTATTAACAGGCTAAAAGGAAATATATTTGAGAATTTTGTGATTGCCAACTTTCAAAAGCTTAATGAGAACCAATACCAACATCGCACCTATTATTTTTGGCAAGATCACAACGGGCTTGTAATTGACTTGCTGTTCAAAGCTGCAAATGCATTTGATGTGTATGAGGTGAAATCCACCCAGACTTTAAGCAACACTCTATTTAAAAATCTGCAACACTTTGTCGAACTGGTGGCGCCCCAAGCTGTACGTCCGTACCTGATTTATGGAGGTGATGAAGCAGTAGTTCGAAGTAAGGTGCAGGTATTACCCTGGAATATGCCCGGGTAACAACTATTTCCAAGAGGCATAACTGGTAGATGCAACCGTCTCAATCTGCTTTTCTATATCTGCTTGACAATGCATTCACATTGATTCCTAATAAAAAGAGTCCGGCTCGTGGGATGCCTGGCGCTTCGCGGCCAGCGTCATTGCCACTATGCTCTTTTTGGTGTCGTTTGGACCAGAAGCAGTGTCAAAATTCTGAAGAATGTTGACCATATTGCGCTTACTCTCTTTCCATTGGCATTCTCTCTCTCGATATCATTTGTTGAGCCATCGTGAACTTACCTACTTAAGCGATTTTTATTTCCCTCACCTCTTCACCATCCCCACTCTACCCCGCAGGCGATGCTGATCGTCTTTGATCAATACCTGGTAAACTCCGGCAGGCAGCATGTGCACATCAACCTTGTTGTCTTTGCCGAGAGGTGACTGTAAGGCAGTACGACCCTGCATATCTATGATGCGCACGGTTAGGGTCTGTGATCCTGTGCCATCACTGGTGATTTCAATGTAGTCGTCTGCAGGGTTGGGATAAATTCCCATCGACGTAGCCAAAGGCAATTCTGATATCGAAGTCAGCTCATCGCAGGCAGGGAAGGTGTCTGTGGCTGCTGGAGTCACGGTCAGCCCGTATTTGTAGAGGGTATCGACCATGAGATCGGGGTAGCTTTGTGGACTTCCCTCGCCGTTCGTCAAAACAATAGCACCGGTTTTCTTGTCCATATTGAAGTACATAGCAGTGGATACACCGACATCGCCGCCGTTGTGTCCCCAGAGGACGTCACCGTTTGAGGACTGACCCGCATAGAAGATAATGCCCTGTCCGGGATCAACAGGTGTTTGTTGCTGAAGGATATAAGCAACAGTGGTACTGTCGAGAATACGCTCTCCTTCAAACTCGCCCCACTGCAAGTACATGGTCATGAAACGTGCAAGTCCTTTGATGGTGGTCCTGAGCTGGCCGTCGGGATAGTCGGGATAGCCATAGAGACCCACGTCGTCGTAAGTACCGGAATAGGTATAGGGACGTGCAATGAGGTTAGTATCGGGGATGCCGGCCAGCAGGAAAGAAGTGTTCTTCATGCAGAGCTTCTGGAAGATGGCGGTGTCGCAATAGTGGTGAAACTCATCGCCTGTGACGCGCTCCACGATATAGGCCGCAAGGGTGCTGCCCATGTTGCTGTAGTTGTGCTGTGTGCCGGGCTGATAGCTATAGAAGTTGTCCGTCGCATTGTAGTATGCACCGGTAGTTGAAAAATAGTCTTCCATGTAGCTGTCCAGGCTGATTGGTGAATCGCCATAGACGTATAATGGACCCATCACTCCCCAGTTGTCCTGGATGGAGGAGGTATGTGTCAGCAACATGCGAAGTGTGATGGAATCTGTAGGATGCTGCGGGTGTTGCAACTGGAAAGGCAGCCAGGCATTTACATTAGCGTCGAGGTCAACAAGGTTTTTCTCCCAGAGCTGCATTACCGCAGTTGCGATCATAGTCTTGGAGATAGACGCAAGCATGAATACTGTTTCGCGTGTCACGTCTTTATTGTTAGCCAGATCGGCCTTGCCCAGGCTGCGGTCGAATACCCAATGGCCGTCTTTGATGATCACCATGGAGGCGCCGGGCATGCGACCGGCGGTCATCCTATTGAGCAGGTATGTATCTGAAGGTTGTGCATAGGCACCGGAAGCTGAGAACAGCAAAGAGAGGGCTAAAAGAAGCTTTTTCATTGGTTGGTCAATTGTAGCAGAAAGATAATAAGGATAACTTGTGTTACACCAGTATACCGGGAAATATTTTAGCGGAGGTGCTTGCGGGTTTTCATCACTTTTTCCGGGCAATTCATCACTTTTGGACGCGCGATGGAGCTATGGCAGTCTATCATTGTCGAAGAAAACCAAACGAAATGGACAATAATAAAAGCTGGATTGCAAAAATAGAATTCTGGGCAGCTACAGCGCTCTTTGTCTTTGAACTCTTTTCCCTGGTGACTATGTCACTTAGCAATGACTGGGTTCCTAAAGACCTGACGCCTTCTCAACAGCGGAACCGGGTAAACTATTTTTTCTGCGCTAACCTGATTGAAGGCGCGACTATCTACCTTCTTTTTCTCTGGCTCAACTTCCGCACCATTCCCAGCCTGATCAAAAAAAGAGCGGTGGTTCTTAACAGCGCAATGGTGATCGCTGCGCTGTTTCTGTTGTGGGCTGTTTTTAGCTTTATCCATACCTACCTGCGTGAAATGATTATGTGGGACCCTGCTCCGCAAAGGTCCTGGGACAGAATCTACCAGAAGAGTTTCTTTGAGGCTGCCAGGCTACTATTCCTTTTAGGTTTCTATACAGTGCTGAAGCTGGCAGCGATTGAAATCCTTTCGAGATCGGAAGCTATTCGTAGCAAGTACCCATTTATACTTAAAGAGACGCTGATCGCTGCATTGGTTTGGATGCTTGTGCTATTTCTTTCCGTAGTGACAGATGCACCCGGCGAACTACTCACGTTCTGGACCTTGGCGGTTCCCTGCGGGATCGTTTTTTACAATTGGTCCATCCATTCACTCATCCCTAAAGCACTCAGACGAAAGAGGTCTTTCATAACGTTTGTGTGCTGGACATTCCTCCTCCTCTTGCCTGTATCTGTGGTAATCGGACTTCTCGCCTACCTTTTTTCAGGAAGTGATGACATGGGAGTGGCTGTACCGATGTTCAACCTATTCTTCCAATTACTTCTTACGACGCCGCTTGCCTGGCTTGTCTTTAAGCTCAGGCTGAAG
>JAFAAT010000098.1 GCA_023426425.1 Bacteroidota bacterium
GTTGCGCACAGCCTGGGAAACCTTGTCACGGACGTCGTTGGCTGCGGCTTCGAGATCTATGCCGAGTTCAAACTCAACAGTTATACTGCTGGAGCCTTGAGCGCTCGTGGAGGAAATGGACTTGATGCCTGCAATTCCGTTGATCTGTTTCTCCAGTGGTTCCGTGATCTGAGACTCAATAATCTCAGGGTTGGCACCTGCATAAGATGTACGTACGTTGATGATAGGCGGATCGATGGATGGGTAGTCACGGACGCCCAGGAAATTGAAGCCGATAACCCCAAAGATCACTATGATGATGTTCAGCACGATCGCGAGGACCGGTCTGCGCAGGGAGATGGATGGTAAACTCATTCAGGTGATTCCAATAAAACTTCAAATATACGGAGAAGGGGGCAGGGGGGCGGTCAAGAAAATGCTAATACCTTAATAAGGAGTATCTACATCTATTTCAGTATGTGGAGGAAACAGTCTCAAGATAGTTCTTACCATCATGAAGCTTGATGATTTTTTTAAGGCTACATGAACAACTGTATAAATGAAAGTAGAGGGTTTTATTTAAGCGTGAGACCTGGGTTGGCTTGGCGAAGGTGACTAAGGCTATGATGTTCAAAATCATACCTTTGTGATGCGTCTCAGGCAACAGGGGATACAGGTAGATGTTTCAGCATACGGGTAAAAGCAGGACATTTATTCATAATCTTAAACTTGCGTCACTGCTTTCTTTTGTGGCGGGGGTGGTAAATGTGTGCGGGCTGTTTGCGGTAGGGAAGCTGACTACTAATGTTACGGGTCATTTTGCCTATTTCGCAGATGAGATGGTAAAGGGAAGCCTGGCGACTGCTTTGGGCTACCTGGCTTTTATACTGGCTTTCTTTTCGGGGGCTTTTAGTTCGAGTGTGTTAGTAGAACTGGTATCCCGGCGGAGCGTGAGGTGGATGAGTACAGTGCCTGTATCGATTGAGGCGCTTATTTTGTCTGTTGTGGCATTAGTGAGTGACCCTGTGTCAGAGGATCAGGGGATGGCAGTAGCCTGTGCGCTTTTGTTTGCCATGGGGTTGCAGAATGCACTGGTGACAAGGGTTTCCAATTCGGTAGTGCGGACGACACATCTGACCGGATTGTTTACTGATCTGGGAATTGAGCTGTCGCAGGTGTTCTTTTATAGAAGGCCACAGCAGCGACAGAAGTTGTATTCCTCCATTAAACTAAGGGGCATTATCATAGTTTTTTTCTTCATTGGTGGAGTAGTTGGGGGTTATGGTTTCCTGCTTTATGGTATTCAGGCATTGTTGTTGGCGGTTACAGTTTTGTTGGTGGCTTTGGTGTATGATTCGGTAAAGCTCAGGGTCGTGTTGCTGAGGCGCAGGCTGCAGCAGGACAGGAACCAGGGGAGGCCATTCGGGTAACTATTGCAGGCCTTTTACAGGCCTTTTACGCAACTTTTACTGGTTGGCACATTCGACTGTCGGGAATTATTGATCTTCGTGTCTTATACCAAGGTTGACAATTAGTAAACATTTGAGTATCAATTGGTGCCTGGATGGATAAGCTGACCCTATCTGACGATAGACAACAGAAGTTTGGGAGGAGAAGTGATGAAGCCTACATTTGTAGCCAACCAAAACTAAATAGACAACTATGGCACATTCACTTCCTGCATTACCGTATGCACCCGAAGCTCTTGAGCCTCATATCGATGCACAGACTATGCAGATCCATCATGGCAAACACCATCAGGCTTACGTGGACAATCTGAACAAGGCTTTAGCTGGTACTGATGCCGAGCACAAGACTCTGGAAGAATTGATGGCAAATATTTCTGCCTATCCTGCTGCTGTTCGTAACAATGGTGGTGGTCATTACAATCACACCCTTTTCTGGACAATCCTTGGACCTAATGGCGGCAGCCCGTCTGGTGATTTGTCAACAGCCATCAACGAAGCATTTGGATCGCTTGATGGGTTGAAGGAAAAGATGAACAATGCGGGTGCTACCCGTTTTGGCAGTGGCTGGGCATGGCTGATAGTGAAAGATGGCAAGCTGGAGGTAACTTCTACAGCAAACCAGGACAATCCGCTGATGGATGTGGCTGAGGTAAAGGGCACGCCGATACTGGGTATTGATGTGTGGGAACATGCCTATTATTTGAAGTACCAGAACCGCCGTCCGGAGTATCTTGGAGCGGTGGGGAATGTGATCAACTGGGCTGAAGTAGAGAGAAGATATAAGGCAGCACTATAGTTTTTTTCATGTGTGGTTTATAGAGAGGAGTTGTCTGGAGAAGGCAGCTCCTCTTTGCTTATTTGCCGGATGTGAAGTGGGAGCAAAAGACGAGAGAATAGCTGGCTGCGGAACGGAAGACATGCAATTAGATTGTGGAGGAAACTGAGTGTGAATAACTTTAAGCACAAATCAGTAAAGCTTATGAGTGAGAAAAAACAATTTGGGAAGATTGCCTGGAGAGATCTTACCGTGCCGAATGCGGAAGAGGTGAGGGATTTTTATTGTAAAGTGGTGGGGTGGGAGTATGGCAGGCAAAGCCTGGGTGATTATGATGACTATAATATGATTGATCCTAACACCAGGGAGGTGATTGCTGGTGTGTGTCATAGTAAGGGACCGAATGCGGGCATACCCTCCCAGTGGCTGATGTATGTGACAGTGGAAAGCCTGGATGAAAGCCTCAGGACCTGCGTGGAAATGGGAGGCAGGGTAGTGCATGGGCCGCGGACTATGGGGACAGCAAAGTTTGCGGTGGTGGAGGACCCTGCCGGGGCAGTGATTGGGTTGTACCAGGAGTAGGGGAGAGGAAGTACTTAAAAGCATAACGCAGGAC